>DATMKB010000321.1:0-9803 GCA_035553635.1 Mycobacteriales bacterium | reverse complement strand
GCGAGCAGAGCGGCCACCTCTGGACCCGGCTCGGACGCTGTCGTGCTCGGCGGGCTGCTCGCCGCGGCGGTGGGCAGCGAGGTGGTCCGCCGTCGGACGCGGTGGACCTGGGAGGCCCGGATCGCGCAGGTGACTGGGCTGTCCGTCGTGCTCCTGGCGTCGTGGCGGACCTTCGTCACGTAGCCGGCTGCCGCGGGGTGCCTCGACGTCGCACGCAGTTCTGTCAGACCCGGTCGCTACTATCGAACACACGTTCGAGGGAGGTGGCGAGTGCAGGGCGCGGGAGTGTCGGTCGCGGAGGAGCTCCTCCGCGCTCTGCTGGCCGACCTCCCGCCCGTCCCGGTCTGCGAGCTCGACCAGATCGTCCACGGGCGACCCGCGGAGCCGGCCCCCGTGCCGGACACCTGGGACACCTGGGAGGGCTGGGGCGAGCTCGAGGCGCTGCGGGAGGTGGACGCGGACCCGCCCTCAGCATCCGGCTGGGCCGTGCCGGGCGTGTCGTCGAGCAGCGCGCCCGCGCCGCCGGCGAGCGGCACGTCCGAGCCGGGTCCAGAGGTGGCCGCTCTGCTCGCCGCGCTCGACGCCGTCCTCGCGCAGGCCCCGGGGGCGCTGCCGGGCCCGCAGGCCCTGGCCCGCGCGAGGGCGCTGCTCCAGGCCGGCGAGCGGCTCAAGGCCGCGGCGCTGGACGCGCTCGCCGACGTCGAGGAGCGGCAGCTGCACGCCCTCGACGACGCGCCGACGGTGCACGCCTGGGTCGAGGGCCTCGCCGTGCCGGGCGTCGACGCCCGCGAGGTCACGCTGGCGCGGCGGCTCCGGAGGGTGCCGCAGGTGGCGGAGGAGCTGCGCGCCGGTCGGATGAGCACCCGCACGGCCGCCGCCCTCACCACCGCCGTCGCCAAGGCCCGGCCCTTCCTCGACCGCCCGGACGGCCTCGTCGACGGCCTCGACGGCGAGCAGGCGCTCGAGGGCGTCCTCGTCCGCGGCGTCGTCTCGCTCGTCGCGGAGCAGGTGGGCGGCGCCGACGACGCCGAGACGCGGCTGGCGGCGCTCACGGCCGAGCTCACCGCGCTCCACGACCCGGCCCGGTCGCAGCTGGAGAGGTGGGAGGCGGGCCTCGTCGTCTTCGCCCGCGAGTGCGATCCGGCGCTGCTGGCGTCCGGCATCGGCCTGCTGGTCGACGCGCTGCTGCCGGCCGAGCACGAGAAGCGCGCGCGGCAGGCCGAGGACGACCGCGGCTTCTCCCTCCACCGCAAGCCGCTCGGCTCCGGCTGGACCGCACGAGGAGACCTCGACGACCTCACCGGCGAGATGCTGTCGGTCGTCCTCGACGCCGCTGAGGCCACCGACCCCGAGTCCGTCGACGACACCCGTCGCGCCGCCGCGGGGCAGCAGGTGCTCGGCGACGACACCCTCCCGCCGGACGCGTGGCCGGTCGACCAGCCCGCGCCGCGCTCGACGCGCCAGCGGCGGCACGACGCGCTCCGTCGCGGGCTGCAGGCGCTGCTCGACAGCGGTGTGCTCGGCCTGCGGGGCAAGGCGGTGCCGCACGTGGCCGTCACCGTGCCGCTCGAGGCTGTCGAGGGCGTCCCGGGGAGCCTCCCGGCCCGCACCGAGCACGGTCTGCGGCTCAGCCGCAGCTCGGCACGGGCGCTGCTCTGCCGCAGCGCGTTCACCCGCCTCGTGCTCGACGCCCGACACCGCGTGGTCGAGGTCAGCCACACCCAGCGCACCAGCACCGCTCTCGAGCGCCTGCTCCTGAAGGTGCAGGACGGCGCCGTCTGCTCCGTCAAGGCCTGCGCCCGCGGGCCGGCCACCGGCCACCGGCTCATCCCGCACCACGGGAGCCTGTTCCACCTCACCGGCACCACCGAGCTCGCCGACACCGTCCTGCTCTGCGGGGTCGACCACGACCACCACCTGCACGGCGAGGGCCGCCACCTCACCTTGAAGGACGGGCGCGTGCTCGGCCCGGAAGGCTGGGTTCGACCATGACGCCGCCCCGCGCCGCCCGACCCACGGGCGGCGATCAGCCGTGCGCGGGTGAGGCCTGACGGGGGGCCAGGTGCCCTCAGCCCCAGAAGATGCCGGTCTCGTCGCGCTCGACGGCGGCCAGGAGCGGCGCGACCGTCGCAGCCGGACGCGCGAGCTCGTACGGCCGGAAGCGCAGGTCCCCGCGGACGCAGAGCAGCGACCACTCCCGACGGCTCTGCGCCCAGCGCAGCCGGGCGACCGGGCTGGACGTCCAGTCGCCGGCGCCGTCCCACGGCGGGTGCTCCTCGATGATCGTCAGGTGGGCCGGGTCGACCCGGCAGCTGATGCGCGTCCGGGCCTGGTGCTCGGGCGGGACCCGCCTGGCGCACCACTGCTGCACCTGCTCGACGTCGGCCGGAGGAAGCGCCACGCGCGCACGGTAGGTGCGGCTAGCGTCGCCCGCCATGACCGACGCCCGCCGCCTGGTCGACAAGCTGTGGTCGTACTGCAACGTCCTTCGCGACGACGGCGTCTCGACGACCGGCGCGCACGTCCTCGCCGGTCAACTCGTCGAGAGCAACCGTCGGCAGTGGACCAACGAGAGCCACCTCGCCCCGTCCGGACTCGCGGTGGTCACGCTCACTCATCCCCGTCGCGCCAACTGGCGCAGTCCGGACGAGGACCCGACCGCCCTGGTACGGCGAGCACTCGACCGCTGGACGAACGCGAGCTGAATCCGCGGACCCGGTCCGCGACCGGCTGGGCGCTGCCGGACTGAGCAGCCGGGAGCTGTGTGTGGGCGAGGGGGGAGTTGAACCCCCACGTCCTTTCGGACACACGGACCTGAACCGTGCGCGTCTGCCATTCCGCCACTCGCCCGAGCGACCCGGGAAGGCTAGCACCGCGGCCAGGTGGGGAAGGCCTGCACGGATACGATCACCAGCCGGAGGGGAAGGGCGGAGTCCGTGGGTGTGCTGCAGCGCTTCGAGCGCAAGCTCGAGGGCCTGGTGGAGGGCGGGTTCGCCCGTGTCTTCCGCAGCCACGTCCAGCCGGTCGAGATCGCCGCGTCGCTGCAGCGGGAGGCGGCCGACAAGCGCACCGTCGTCGGTGCCGGGCGGGTCTTCGTCCCCAACGCCTACGTCGTGGAGCTCGGCCCCGCCGACGCCGAGCGGCTGCTGCCGTACGAGAAGGCGCTGCGCCGCGAGCTCGCCGCGATGGTCGAGGAGCACGCCGTCGAGCAGGGCTGGTCGTTCGCCGGCCGGGTCGCCGTGGCGTTCGAGACCGCCGAGGGGCTCGACACCGGCGTCTTCCGGGTCCGCAGCTCGGTCGTCTCCGCCGACGACGGGCTGCCGCGCCGCCCCGTCGCCCCCGACCGCACGGCCGAGGAGCCGCACCTGGTGCTGCGCACCGGTCCGGGGGCGGACGGCGAGCGGCTCGTGCCGCTGGCCGCGCAGGTCACCGTCCTCGGCCGGGGCGCGGAGGCCGACGTCCGGCTCTCCGACACCGGCGTCTCCCGCGTGCACTGCGAGGTCCGCCGCGACGGCGAGGCGCTCGTGCTCGCCGACCGCGGCAGCACCAACGGCACGTCGGTGAACGGCCGCAAGGTCCGCACGGCCGTGCTGCAGGACGGCGACGTCGTCGAGCTCGGGGCCACGAGCCTGGTCGTCCGCATCCCGGGCGGGGGGCGCTGAGTGGCGAGCGCCCTCGTCGTCGGCCTGGTCAAGATCAGCCTGCTCGTGCTGCTCTGGCTGTTCGTCGTCGTCGCGTTCAAGGTCCTGCGCAGCGACCTCGCCGGCGCCGCGCCGGCGCGCAGCCCGGCCGTCCCGCGCGCCGCCGCCGCGGCCCGGCCGGCCCCTGCGGGCGGGCGGCGCAGCAGCGCGCGCAAGCTCGTCGTCACCGAGGGCGCGCTCGCCGGCACCACGATCACGCTCGGCTCCAGCCCCGTGACGCTCGGCCGGGCCGACGACTCGACCCTCGTGCTCACCGACGACTACGCGAGCAGCCGGCACGCCCGCCTCGTCCCCGGCGACGGCGCGTGGACCCTCGAGGACCTCGGCTCGACGAACGGCACCTACGTCGGCGGGCAGAAGGTCAGCCGCCCGGTGCCCGTCCCGCTCGGCACGCCGATCCGCATCGGCAAGACCGTCCTCGAGCTGCGCAAGTGACGCTCACCCTGCGCTTCGCCGCGCTGTCGCACGTCGGCCTGGTGCGCGGCGGCAACGAGGACAGCGCCTACGCCGGCCCGCGCATCCTCGCGGTCGCCGACGGCATGGGCGGCCACGCCGCGGGCGAGGTCGCGAGCGCCGTCGCCATCGCCTCCCTGGCCCAGCTCGACGAGGACGCCCCCGGCGCCGACCTGCTCGAGGCGCTGCGCGAGCAGGCGCTGTCGGCCAACGCCCACCTGCGCGACATGGTGACCGGCGACCCGTCCCTCGAGGGCATGGGCACCACGCTCACCGCGCTGCTGTTCGCCGGCCAGCGCCTCGGCGTCCTGCACGTCGGCGACTCCCGCTGCTACCTGCTGCGCGACGGCGCGCTGACGCAGATCACGCACGACCACACGCTCGTGCAGTCGCTCGTCGACGAGGGGCGCATCAGCGAGGACGAGGCCAGCACCCACCCGCAGCGCTCGCTCATCCTGCGGGCGCTCGACGGCCGGGAGGGCGTCGAGCTCGACCTGTCGGTGCGGGAGGCGCGCGCCGGCGACCGCTACCTGCTGTGCACCGACGGCCTCACCGGGCCGGTCGGACGGATCGAGACGCTGCACGAGGCGCTCGAGATCGACGACCCGCAGGCCGCCTGCGAGCGGCTCGTCTCGCTCGCGCTGCGCGGCGGCGGGCCCGACAACATCACCGTCGTCGTCGCCGACGTCCTCGCCGACGGGCCCTCCGCGGCCCCGGTGGTGGGCGGCGCGGCGGCCGAGACGCCGCAGGCCCTGCCCGAGGGGCTCGAGGGCGGAGCCGCCTCCCGCGCCCGGGCGGCCGAGCAGGCCCGGGCCGCCGCGCGCGCCGCGGACGACGAGACCGCCCGGCTCGACCCCGTCGACGTCGACGCCGACGCCGACGCCGACGCCGACGCCGACCCGCCGCGGCGGCGCTCCCGGCGCGGCGTGCTCGCCGGCGTCCTCGTGCTCGCCCTCCTCGGCCTGGCCGCCCTCGGCGGCTGGGCCTACCTGCGCACCCAGTACTACGTCGGCGTCGACGCCGACACCGTCGCGGTCTACCGCGGCGTCAACACGACGGTGGCGGGCGTCCCGCTGGCCTCGGTCGACCGGCGCACCGACCTGCCGCTCGAGCGCCTCGGCGTCGTCAACCGCAGCCGGGTCGAGCGGGGCATCGTCGCCGCCGACCGCGAGGAGGCCGAGGCCATCGTCGCCCGGCTCGAGGACAGCGCGCTGCCCGAGTGCGAGCCGGCCGGGACCGGCGACGCCGCGACGGTGCCGGCGCTGCCGCTCGACCCGGCCGACCCGGCACCGAGCGCCGCCGAGGCGCTCCCCACCAGCCAGCCGGCCCCGACGCAGCCGCTGACCGGCACCCCCGCCCCGCCGGCCGCCGAGGAGCCCTGCGCCGACGGAGCGGCGCCGTGACGCGCCCGGCCACCCCGCCCGCCGCGGACGTCGCGCCGGCCTTCGTGCCGCCGCGGCGCGGGGCCGAGCTGCTGCTCGTCGTCTTCGCCGTCGGCATCGCGACGCTCGCCTACGCCGCCGTCGGCTACGGCGTCGACGGCGCCCTGCCGGCCGGCACGATCGGCTACGGGGCGGGGCTGCTCGCCCTGTTCGTCGGGGCGCACGCCGTCGTCCGCTTCGTCGCGCCGCACGCCGACCCGCTGCTGCTGCCCTGCGTCGCGCTGCTCAACGGGCTCGGGCTCGTGGTCATCCGCCGCCTGGACTTCGAGGCCGTCGAGCGCGCCACCGCCGCCGGGCGGGAGCTGCCCCGCGCCGACGCCCCGCTGCAGCTGGTGTGGACGGCGGTCGGCGTGCTCGCCTTCGCGCTGGTGCTGCTGCTCGTGCGCGACCACACCGTCCTGCGCCGCTACACCTACACGGCCGCCGCGGCGGGCCTGGTCGCGCTGCTGCTGCCGGCGCTGCCGCTGCTCGGCCGCGAGATCAACGGCGCGCGCATCTGGATCCGCCTCGGCCCCATGACGGTGCAGCCGAGCGAGGTCGCCAAGCTCCTGCTCATCGTCTTCTTCGCCGGCTACTTCGTCGCCAAGCGCGACGCGCTGTCGCTGGCCAGCCGCCGGGTGCTCGGGCTCGACCTGCCCCGCGGCCGCGACCTCGGGCCGGTGCTCGTCGCGTGGGCGGCCTCCCTCGCCGTGCTCATCCGCGGCCGCGACCTCGGCACGTCGCTGCTCTTCTTCGGGATCTTCATCGTCATGCTCTACGTGGCGACGGAGCGGACGTCGTGGCTGGTCATCGGCCTGGGCCTGTTCGCCGGCGGCGCCGCGGTGGCCTACACGATCTTCAGCCACGTGCAGCGGCGCGTGGACACCTGGCTCGACCCGTTCGCCGACTACGAGGGCGCCGGCTTCCAGCTCGCGCAGGGGCTGTTCGGCATGGGCACGGGCGGGCTCACCGGGACAGGACTGGGCCAGGGGCGCCCCGGCACGACGCCGTTCGCCAAGACCGACTTCATCCTCGCCGCGCTCGGTGAGGAGATGGGCCTGGTCGGCGTCATGGCCGTCCTGCTCGTCTACCTGCTCGTCGTGCAGCGCGGGCTGCGGGCCGCCCTGTCGGTGCGCGACTCGTTCGGCAAGCTGCTCGCCGCCGGCCTGGCCTTCTCCCTGGGGCTGCAGGTCTTCGTCATCGTCGGCGGCGTCACCGGCCTCATCCCGCTCACCGGCGTGACGCTGCCCTGGCTGTCCTACGGCGGGTCGAGCATCGTCGCGAACTGGGCGCTCGTGGGGCTGCTGCTGCGCATCAGCGACGCCGCCCGCCGGCCGGCGCCCGCCCCGGTCGCGCCGGAGAAGGTGCGCTCGGCGCTCGAGGACGCCCAGACCCAGGTGGTGAGGCGTCTGTGAGCCGCGCACTCGCAGAGCACACGGAGGTGGCGGCGTGAACAGGCCGCTGCGCCGCGTCGGGCTCGCCGTCATGCTGCTGTTCGGCGCCCTGCTGCTGCAGGTGAACTGGATCCAGGTCGTCAAGGCGGGCGACTACCGCGACGACCCGCGCAACTCCCGGGTGCTGCTGCGCACCTACGAGCGCGAGCGCGGCCCGATCAGCGTGCAGGCCGGCGGCGACCAGGCCCGCATCGCGTTCTCCGAGGACACCGGCGAGCGGCTGCGCTACCTGCGGCAGTACCCGAGCGGCCCGGCGTACGCGCACGTCACCGGCTTCGTGTCCCTCGTCTACGGCACCCCGATGGGGATCGAGCGGGCCTACGACCGGGTGCTGTCGGGCGAGGACGACCGGCTGTTCGTCCGGCGGCTGTCGGACTACGTCACCGGCCGCGAGCCGTCCGGCGGCTCGGTGCTGCTCACCGTCGACCCCGCTGCGCAGGAGGCCGCCGTCGCCGGGCTCGGCGACCGGCGCGGCGCCGTCGTCGCGCTCGACCCGCGCACCGGGGCGGTGCTCGCCATGGCGAGCTCGCCGACCTTCGACCCGGCGAGGCTGTCCTCGCACGACCCCGCCGCGGTGCGCGCCTACTACGCCGAGCTCGAGGCGGCCGAGGGCGACCCGCTCCTCAACCGGGCGATCAGCGCCACCTACCCGCCGGGGTCGACGTTCAAGGTCATCACGGCCGCCGCCGCGCTGGAGTCCGGCGAGATCACGCTCGAGACGCAGATCCCGTCGCCGCGCGAGCTCGACCTGCCGCAGACGAGCACGAACCTGCGCAACTTCGGCGGCGCCGCCTGCACCGGCGAGACGTCGACGCTCGTCGAGGCGATGCGGGTGTCCTGCAACACCGCCTTCGGCGCGCTGGGCCTGCAGCTGCCCGACCAGCTGCGCGACACCGCGCGCTCGTTCGGCTTCGACGCCGACGACCTCGAGGCGCCGACGCGGGTGGCCCCGAGCCGCTACCCCGACGAGACGAACCCGCCGCAGGCGGCGCAGTCGGCGATCGGGCAGTTCGACGTCCGCGCCACCCCGCTGCAGATGGCGCTCGTGGCCGCCGGCATCGGCAACGGCGGGACGATCATGCGGCCCTACCTCGTCCGCGAGGTGCAGGCGCCGGACCTGTCCCGGCTGTCGCTGGCCGAGCCGGAGGAGTGGCGGCAGGCCGTGTCGCCGGAGGTCGCGGCGGCGGTGACGCAGACGATGGAGGCCGTGGTGCAGGACGGCAGCGGGCGCGCGGCGCAGCTGCCGGGCGTCCGGGTGGCCGGCAAGACCGGCACCGCGCAGCACGCGCCGGGGCGGCCGCCGCACGCCTGGTTCATCGGCTTCGCGCCGGCCGACGACCCGCAGGTCGCGGTCGCCGTCGTCATCGAGGACGGCGGGTCGCTCGGCGCCGAGGCCACCGGCGGCCGGCTCGCGGCGCCGGTCGCCCGCGACGTGATGAGGGCGGTGCTGCGCCCGTGACCACGCCAGGGGGGACGGGCGGCCGGCTGCTCGGCGGGCGCTACCAGCTCGGCGAGACCATCGGCCGGGGCGGCATGGCCGAGGTGCACCGCGGCACCGACGTCCGGCTCGGCCGCGACGTCGCCATCAAGGTGCTGCGGGCCGACCTCGCCCGCGACGCCTCGTTCCAGGCCCGGTTCCGCCGCGAGGCGCAGGCCGCCGCGTCGCTCAACGCGCCGTCGATCGTGGCGGTCTACGACACCGGCGAGGAGCCCGGCCCCGACGGCGGCGTCCCGTACATCGTCATGGAGCGGGTCGACGGCCGGACCCTGCGCGAGGTGCTCGAGGAGGAGGGCCGGCTGCTGCCTCGCCGGGCCCTCGAGATCGCCGCCGACGTCTGCGCCGCGCTCGACGTCGCCCACCGGGCCGGCATCGTCCACCGCGACATCAAGCCGGCCAACGTCATGCTGACCACCACCGGCCAGGTCAAGGTCATGGACTTCGGCATCGCCCGCGCGGCCGCCGACACCTCCGTGACCATGACGCAGACCGCCGCCGTCCTCGGCACGGCGGCGTACCTGTCGCCGGAGCAGGCGCGCGGCGAGCACGTCGACGCCCGCAGCGACCTGTACTCGACCGGCTGCCTGCTCTACGAGCTCGTCACCGGCGCGCCGCCGTTCACCGGCGACAGCGCGGTCGCGGTCGCCTACCAGCACGTGCGCGAGGACCCCGACCCGCCGTCGGCGTACGACCCCTCGCTGTCGAGCGACGTCGACGCCGTCGTGCTCACCGCGATGGCCAAGAGCCCGGCGAACCGCTACCAGTCGGCGGCCGAGATGCGCGAGGACCTGCTGCGGGCCGCCGCCGGCGAGGAGGTCGTCGCCGTCCCGGTGCTGGAGTCGGCCACCACCGCCACGACGCTGGCGCCCGCGGCCGCCGTCGCCGTCCCGGCCGAGCGCGACCGGGGCCGGCGCACCGCCGTGTACGCCGCGTTCGCCCTCGTGCTCGTGGCGATCGCCGTCGGCGTCGCACTGCTCGTGCGGGGGGTGCTCGGCCCGGGGTCCGACCTCGTCCCGGCGCCGGACGTCGTCGGGCTGAGCCAGCAGGAGGCGGCGGTCCGGCTCGCCGAGGCGGGGCTGACCGTGGGCGACGTCGTCGCGGAGTTCTCCGAGGAGCCGCCCGGCACGGTGCTGCGGCAGACGCCGCCGCAGGGCATCGTCGTGCGCCGCGGCGACGGCGTCGACCTCGTGGTGTCGGAGGGCGTCCAGCAGACGATCGTCCCCGAGGCGGTGGTCGGCCGCTCGCGCGAGGAGGCGGAGGTGCTGCTCGACCAGGC
>DATMKB010000320.1:0-4502 GCA_035553635.1 Mycobacteriales bacterium | reverse complement strand
GCGCCCAGGGCGCCCCGCGCAGGACGACGGCGAGGTGCTCGCGCGCCGTCGCGGCGTCCCCGCCGGCGCCGGCGAGGGCGGCGGCCGTCGCGCGCACGTGCGGTGAGGCGGTGCCCAGGCGCAGCGCCTCGGCCCCGGGGGCCGCGGCGCCCGCGGCGTCGCCCGCGGCGAGCCGGGCCGCGGCCAGGGCGTCGTCGACGAAGACGTTCTCGGGCCGGGCGGCGTTCGCCGCGGCGGCGAGCTGCTCGGCCCGGGCGGGATCACCGGCCTGCGCCTCGAACTGGCCGCTGCACCCCGGCGACGTCGTCCTCGGCCGCCAGGGCGACCTGCGCGTCGACGACGTCGACCTCTCGCGCGCCCACTGCCGGCTGCACGTCCCGCACCCGCCCGACCCCGTCACGGTGACCGACCTGGCCTCGACCAACGGCACCCGCGTCGACGGCGAGCCCGTGCGCGAGGCGGTGCCGCTGCGGCCGGGCGCGGTGCTGCAGGCCGGCGAGAGCCGCTTCGTGCTGGTCGCGGGTCCCGAGCCGGCCACCCCGGCCACGCCGACCCGCGCCGGGCAGCTGGCGTGGAACCGCCCGCCGCGGCTGCGGCCGCCGCACGACGTCGTGCAGGTCGTCGTCCCGGCGCCGCCGGGCGACCGGGAGAAGGCGCCGTTCCCGCTGCTGCTCATGATCGCGCCGGTGGTGCTGGGCGTCGTCATGTGGCGCGTGCTCGGCAGCGCGACCTTCCTGCTCTTCACCCTGCTCTCGCCGGTGATGGTCGTGGGCAACGTCGTCACCGAGCGCCGGGCCGGCCGGCGGCGCAGCCGCAAGGAGCGCGCGCTCTGGCGCGCCCAGCGCGAGGTCGCCGAGCGCACGCTGTCCGACGCCGTGCGCGCGGACGAGCGGCGCCGCAGGGAGGCGCTGCCCGACCCGGCGACGGCACTGCTCGTCGCCACCGGCCCGCGCGCGCGGCTCTGGGAGCGCCGCCGCACCGACGACGACGTCCTGGACCTCCGGCTCGGCCTCGCCGACCAGCCCGCGGACGTCGAGGCCGAGGGCGACCTGCAGGACGGCTGGACGACGGCCCGGGAGGTGCCGGTGCGCGTCCCGCTGCGGTCGGCCGGCGTGCTCGGCGTCGCGGGGCCGCGGCCGCAGGCGCAGTCCCTCGCCCGGTGGCTGCTCGGCCAGGCCGCCGTCTGGCACAGCCCGCGCGACCTGCGCGTCGTCGTGCTCGCCGACGCCGCCGGGGCTCCGGCGTGGGAGTGGGCGCGGTGGCTGCCGCACGCGCGCGCCGACGGCACCGTCGACTGCCGCGCGCTCCTCGGGCTCGGGTCCGCGCAGGCCGCGCAGCGCGTCGCCGAGCTCACCGCGCTCGTCGAGGCGCGCCGCGCCGCCCGGGCGACAGCGCCGCGCGGCGCGGCGCTCGACGAGCAGCGGGTGCTCGTGGTGGTCGACGGCGCGCGGGCCCTGCGCGCCGTCCCGGGGCTGGCCGGGCTGCTGCGCGACGGTCCGGCGGTCGGCGTGCACGCCGTCGCCCTCGACGTCGACGCGCGGCTGCTGCCGGAGGAGTGCGGTGCGACGGCGGTCCTGTCCGGGGCCAGCCGGGTCGACGTGCGCGTCGACGGCGCGCCCGACGTGCTCGGCGCCGTCGCCGACCTCGTGCCGGCCGACTGGGCCGAGCAGGTGGCGCGCGCGCTGGCGCCGCTGCGCGACGACAGCCGCGAGCGCGGCGGTCGGGAGGCGCTGCCGCCGTCGGTGCGGTGGACCGAGGTCGCCGACGTGGCGCTCGAGGGCGGCGACGGCGACGTCGCGCAGGTGCTCGCGCGCTGGGCCGCGCCCGGGCGCACCACCGAGGCCGTCCTCGGCGTCGGGCCGGAGGGCCGCTTCGCCGTCGACCTGCGCCGCGACGGGCCGCACGCGCTCGTCGCCGGCACCACCGGCTCCGGCAAGAGCGAGCTGCTGCAGACGCTCATCGCCTCGCTCGCCCTCGGCAACCGGCCGGACGAGCTCGTCCTCGTGCTCGTCGACTACAAGGGCGGCGCGGCGTTCGGCCCGTGCGCCGACCTGCCGCACGTCGTCGGCCTGGTCACCGACCTCGACGGGATGCTCGTCGAGCGGGCGCTCGCGTCGCTCACCGCGGAGCTCACCCGGCGCGAGGCGGTGCTCGCGGCCGCCGGCGCGCACGACGTCGACGAGCACCGGCGGCGGGCCGCGCAGGCCGACGTCCTGCCGCGGCTGGTGATCGTCGTCGACGAGTTCGCCTCGCTCGCAGCGGAGCTCCCCGACTTCGTCGACGGGCTCGTCGGCATCGCCATGCGGGGGCGCTCGCTGGGCGTCCACCTCGTGCTGGCGACGCAGCGGCCCGAGGGCGTCGTGTCGGCCGACATCCGCGCGAACACCAACCTGCGGATGTGCCTGGCCGTGACGCGCGAGACCGAGTCGCGCGACGTCGTCGACGCCCCGGACGCCGCGCGCATCAGCCGGTCGACGCCCGGCCGCGCGTACGCCCGGCTCGGCCACGCCGACCTCACGCCGTTCCAGGCCGGCCGGGTGGGCGGCCGGCGGCCGGGTGCCGTGCGCGCCGACGAGGGGCCGGTGGTGCAGCTGCTGCCGGCGCAGGAGGTCGGCGAGCCGCTCCCCCGCGCCGCCGGCGGACCGGCGGAGGAGGTCACCGACCTGTCCCTGCTCGTCGCGGCCTGCGGGCGCGCGGCGGAGCGGCTCGGCGTCCCGCGGGCGCGCTCGCCGTGGCTGCCGCCGCTGCCCGAGCGCCTCGTCCTCGACGCGCTGCCGGCCGCGGACGACCCGCTCGCCGGCCGGCCGGGGCGCGTGCCGCCGCTCGTCTACGGACTGCTCGACGTCCCCGCGGAGCAGTCGCGCGCGCCGCTCGCGCTCGACCTCGACCGCGCGACGCACCTGCTCGTCGTCGGGGCGCCGCGCACCGGCCGCACCACGGTGCTGCGGACGGTCGCCGGCGCGGTGGCCGCCACCGCCTCCCCCGACGACGTGCACGTCTACGCGCTCGACCCGGGCGGCAGCGGCCTGGGCCCGGTGGGCGCGCTGCCGCACACCGGCGCCGTCGTCGCGCGCGACCAGCCCGACCGGCTCGACCGCGTGCTCGGCTGGCTCTCGGCCGAGGTCACCCGCCGGCAGGCCCTGCTCGGGGAGGCGGGGCACGCCGACCTCGGCGAGCAGCGCGCCGCCGCACCGCCCGGGCAGCGGCTGCCGCACCTGCTCGTGCTGCTCGACCGCTGGGAGGCCTTCCTCGCCGCCTACGCCGACCTCGACGGCGGCCGGCTCGTCGACACCGTCTTCCGGCTGCTGCGCGAGGGCCCGTCGGCCGGCCTGCACGTCGTGCTGGCGGCCGACCGCAGCGGGCTGGTCGGCCGCGTGGGCGCGCTGTTCGAGGAGCGGCTGCTGCTGCGCCTGGCCGACCCGGGCGACTACGCCGGCGCCGGGGTGCCCGTCCGGGCGGTGCCCGACGACCTGCCCGCAGGACGCGGCTTCCGGGTCCTCGGCGCGCCGCTCGTGGCGCAGGTCGCACTGCTCGACGCCGACGACAGCGGCCCGGCGCAGGCGGCGGCCCTCGCGCGGCTGGGCGCTTCGGCCCCGCCGCCGGTCGCGGGCCCGCGGCCCCGGCGGGTGGAGGTCCTGCCCGCGCGCGTGCCGGCCTCCTCGCTGCCCGCCGGCTCGGGCGCGCGCGTGGTGCTCGGCGTCGGCGGGGACGAGCTCGACCCCGTGGTGCTCGACCTCGACGAGCACCCGCCCGGCGTCCTCGTCGCCGGGCCGCCCCGCTCCGGCCGCAGCAGCGCCCTCGTGCACCTGGCGACGCAGCTCGTCGCGACCGGCCGGCCGGTGGTGGCCGTGGCGCCGCGCACCTCCCCGCTGCGGGAGGAGGTCGCCGGGCTCGCCGGCGTCGTCGACCGCCGGGACGACGTCCTCGGCCTCGAGGACCTCCTGCTCGAGCCGTCCGGCGCCCTGCGGCCCGGCGCCCTGCTCGTCGACGACGCCGAGCTGCTCGTCGACGGCGCCCTGTCCGTCGTGCTCGAGCGGGCCGTGCGGGAGGCCCGCGACGCCGGGCTGCTCGTCGTGGCCGCCGGCACCACCGACGACCTCGTCACGGGGTTCCGCGGGTTCGCCGTGGAGCTGCGGCGCTCGCGCACGGGCGTGCTGCTGTCGCCGCAGTCCCCCGGTGACGGCGACCTGCTGGGGGTGCGGCTGTCCCGGTCCGCCGGCGGCGACGTCGTGCCGGGCCGCGGGCTGCTGTGCGTGCGCGGGCGCGCCGAGCCCGTGCAGCTCGCGCTGCCCTGACGGGTGTGCGGCGCGTCCGCGCGGGTAGGTGGCGCGTCGAACGCACGTTCGAGGAGAGGACGACCCCGTGGTCGACAAGGACGCCGTCAGCTCGCCCGCCGAGAAGGACCCCGCCGACTGGGTCACCGGCGACGAGCCCGCCACCGGTCCGCAGCAGAGCTACCTGAGCACGCTGGCGCAGCAGGCCGGCGAGGAGGTCGACGTCTC
>DATMKB010000319.1:0-3529 GCA_035553635.1 Mycobacteriales bacterium | reverse complement strand
GCGCCCAGGGCGCCCCGCGCAGGACGACGGCGAGGTGCTCGCGCGCCGTCGCGGCGTCCCCGCCGGCGCCGGCGAGGGCGGCGGCCGTCGCGCGCACGTGCGGTGAGGCGGTGCCCAGGCGCAGCGCCTCGGCCCCGGGGGTCGCGGCGCCCGCGGCGTCGCCCGCGGCGAGCCGGGCGGCGGCCAGGGCGTCGTCGACGAAGACGCTCTCGGGCCGGGCGGCGTTCGCCGCGGCGGCGAGCTGCACGGCCCGGGCGGGGTCGCCGGCCTGCGCCTCGAACAGCGCCATCTCGAGGTCCACGACCTGCCCGGCGTCCTCCTGCAGCGCGGCGACGGCGCGCACCGTGCCGGCCGTCGCCCCGGCGGCGGCGTCGTCGCCGAGCGCCTCCTGCAGCTGGCGCAGGAGGAGCAGCGCCTCGACGAAGGGCTGCGCGGCCACGAGGTCCTCGAGCTCGGCGCGGGCACCGGCCAGGTCGCCCCGCACCGCCTGCACCCGGGCGGCGCCCGTGCGCGCGGCGGGCAGGCCGGGACGGGCGCGCAGCGCCTCGTCGTAGGCCTGCGCCGCGCCGTCCAGGTCGCCGGTCTGCAGCAGCAGCCCGCCGAGCAGGACGCCGACGGCGGCGGCCTCGCCGGCCGACCCGGCCGAGGCGAGCGCCGAGCGCATCGCCGCCACGGCGCCGTCGACGTCGCCGGTCAGCTCGCGCAGGTACGAGGCGCGGGCCAGCGCCGGCAGGCCGGGGTCGCGGTCGAGCATGCGCTGCAGCGTCACCCGGGCGTCGTCGTACCGGCCGAGCTCGACCTGCGCGTCGACGACGACGCCGAGCACCACCGCGCTGTCGCGCCGCTGCGCCAGCGCGCGCTCGCCGAGCACCAGCGCGTCGTCGAAGTCGTGCAGCGCCAGGGCGAGCAGCCCCTGCGCGACGAGCGTGTCGACGTCGTCGGGCGCCAGGGCCGCCGCGCGGTCGGCGGCGTCCTGCGCCCGGGAGTAGTCGGCCGGGTCGCCCGTCTCGGACGCGCGCGCCACGTAGCTCGTCGCGAGCGCCTGCAGCGACCGGACGTCGCGCGGGTCGGTCGCGACCGCGCGCTCGAGCTGCGCGATGCGCTCCGAGGCGTCCGCGGCGGCGGGCACGGCGACCGTCTCCGGCACGGCGTCGGGGCCGGCCGTGACGAAGCGGCCGATGCCCAGGCCGACGAGCACCGCCACCGCCAGCACCACCCACGGCCGGAGGCCGTCGCGACGGCGCGCGGGCGCCGCGGGCGGCGGCACGGGACGTGCGGCGGTCGTCTCCACGCGGGGCGTTCGCGCGCCGGCGCCCGCCGGATGGCTGCGGAGCGGACCGCGCGGCGACGCGCCGCAGGACCGAACCGCTGGCCGCCCGGCGACGTACTACCCCTCGCGCGCCCCTCCCCCGGGGACGCGAGGAGGAGGCAGCAGTGGCAGGACGCTGGCGCGGAGCGGCGCTCCTCGCGGGCGGCGTCGCCCTGGGCGTCGCGCTCGCCGTCGGCCTGCCGGCGGTCACCGCGGACGACGGGACGCCGGCCACCGCGCTCGGGCGCTCGGCGTCCCTCGACCCCGACGCCCTGCTCGACGCCGACCGGCAGGTCGACGTCGCCGGCGAGCGGCTGCGGGCCCGCACGGCCCAGGAGGCCGTCGAGCTCTTCCTCACCGCCGAGCGCAACGGCGACCGCGCGCAGTCGTTCGCGCTGCTGAGCGACCCGGTGCGCCAGGACTACGGCAGCGCCGCGGCCTGGCAGGCCGACCCCGATGCCGTGCCGCGCGTGCTCGGGCACGAGGTCGAGGAGGAGGTGCCCGGACCCGGCGGCGCGTCGGTGGTGGTCACCCTGACCCGCTACCGCTCGACCCTGGACTCCGTCGCCGGGCTGGTGCCCGCCCGGGCGCGCACCCGATGGGTGGCCGTGCAGGAGGACGGCGGCTGGGCCGTCGACCTCGACGCGACGACGCAGGAGCCGCTCCTGCCCGACGAGGCGGGGCTGGCCCCCGCCGTGCGGGCGTTCGTCGAGGAGCAGCGGGGCTGCCCCGCGCCCGACCCGGCGCTGCGCGGCGACACCGCCGTCGCGGCGCAGCTGTGCGGCGCCGACGGCGAGCCGTCCCTCGGCGGCGCCGGGCCCCTGTCGGCGCTCGAGACCGGCGCGCTGCAGGCCTCCTTCGGCGGCGACGTCGGCGTCTGGGGCCGCGTCGTCGAGGTGCAGGCGCCCGTCGCGCTGCGCGCCGTCCTCGCCCCCCTCGACGACGCCTGGCAGGTCGTCGCGGTGCTCGCACCCCCCGGCGCCGGGAGGTAGCCGTGAGGAAGGGGGTCGCGCCCGGCGGGCGCGCACGAGGTCCACCGGAGCAGCCGAGTCCCTGACCCCGCTCGTCCCCTACTCCTCCGGAGGTACTCCGACCCATGCACGTCCTCGCACGCACCAGGTCCCGTTCCCGGGGCCGCACCGCCGCCGCGCTCGGCCTCGCCGGCGCCACGCTCCTCGCCACCGTCTCGGGCGCCACCGCCTCGAGCCACCGCGAGGCGCCGCTCATCATGGAAGACCCGCTGGCCGACAACACGGACCTCTACGCGTTCGTCAGCCCCGACAAGCCCGGCTTCGTCACCCTCATCGCCAACTACGTCCCGACCGAGGACCCGGCCGCCGGCCCGAACTACCACCGGTTCGCCGAGGACGTGCTGTACGCCATCAACGTCGACAACACCGGTGACGCCGTCGCCGACGTGACGTACGAGTGGCGCTTCCGCAACGCGATCCAGAACCCCAACACGTTCCTGTACGCGACCGGGCAGATCACCGACCTGAACGACTCGGACTACAACTTCCGCCAGGTCATGGACGTCTTCGTGGTCCGGGGCGGTGAGCGCCGGCAGATCATCAGCGGCGCGACGCTCCCGCCGTCCAACGTCGGCCTCGCGACGCCCGACTACGCCGGCCTGGCGCAGGCGAGCGTCCGCACCATCGGCGCCGGCACGCCGGACGTCGGCGGCCTGGTCTTCGCCGGCCAGCGCGACGACGCCTTCTACGGCGACATCGGCGCGGCGTTCGACCTCGGCCAGCTGCGCCCGTTCCTCGGCGCCTACCAGCCGGCCACCCGCGACGCGCAGGAGCCGGTCGACTTCTTCGCGGGCTACAACGTCCACACGACGTCGATCCAGGTGCCCATCCCGGCGGTCGCGCCGAACCCCCAGCAGCCGGTCATCGGCGTCTGGGCCACGGCGAGCCGGCCCAAGGTCCGCGTGTTCAACTCGAACAGCGGCGCGCAGCCGGTCAACCGGGGCCGCTTCGTGCAGGTGTCGCGCCTCGGCAACCCGCTCGTCAACGAGGTCGTCATCCCGCTCGGCATCAAGGACACCTTCAACACCCTCAAGCCGGCCCAGGACGCCGGTGCGCTCAGCCAGCCGGCCGACGCCGACGGCGTCACCATCCCGCTGGTGCAGCGCCCGGAGCTCGCCGGCCTCATCACGGCGCTCTACGGCGTCGAGACGCCGCCGGCGCCGCGCAACGACCTCGTGTCGATCTTCCT
>DATMKB010000318.1:0-6032 GCA_035553635.1 Mycobacteriales bacterium | reverse complement strand
GCCGGCCCCAGCACCCCGCCCGCCTCGCCGGCGCGACCGGGCGGCAGCGGCTCGACCTGCGGCACCGGGCCTCCTCCCGGGGCCGGACGCGGCTCGGCCCCGCCCGGCAGTCTGCCGGGCGGGGCCGAGGGAGGACGCGGGCGCTAGGAGAGCGGCGCCGAGGTGTAGCTGCAGCCGCCCGTCGCGCCCTCGCAGGTGCGGACGAACAGCGTCGTCGTGCTGGCGGTCCTGCGGACCGACAGGCTGCCGGTCCAGTCCTCGCCGTCGACGGTGGCCGGGACGTAGGTGACGTTCTGCCCCGGCGTCGTGGCCGACGCGACGCCGAGGGACACCGAAGGGCCCGTGTAGTAGGGCGACCAGCCGTTGAGGGACTGCGTCGTCGTGGCGTTGCTGATGCCCGCCTGGAACGACGCGCCGATGCTCGTCGCGGCCACCTGCGCCTCGCGCAGGACGACGCCCTTGGTGACCTCCGGCGCGAACGCCGTGTCGTAGGCGAGGTCGAGGAAGACCTCGCCGGCCGCGGTGTCGAAGCCGCCCGGCAGGAAGGCCAGGCTCGGGCAGGAGGACACGTTGGTGGGCGCCTCGGGCACCGGCGCCAGGTTGCCGCAGTTGCCGCGGATCTGGAAGGCGCCGCTGGCCGCCGACGTGACGTGGCTGGCCGGGTCGTCCGCGATGCTCGTCGCCACGAGGTTCGTGCGCTTGGCCTGCAGCTGGTAGACGGCGTCGCCGGCCTGGAAGGCCCACGTGTAGCGGACGCCCTCCGGCGGCACCTGCGCCGGCAGGCTCGAGACGTCCCAGGTGAAGCGCAGGCCGCTGCCGTCCTCGAGCTCCTCGATGAACGCCGCGCGCAGGTCGGTGCCGGCGGCCTTGGCCAGGTCGGCCTGCGCGAAGGGGGTCAGGGTGCCGCCGACGTCGGCGCGCGGCAGGGCGCCGTCGAACGCGGCGGTGCCGGCGGCCGTCACGACGAGCTGGGTGCCGGCGCTCGCCGCGGTCACCGAGCCGATCGTCGTCGCGCCGGGTGCGGCGAGGGCGGTGGCGGACAGGGCGGCCGCGGCGGCGGTGACCGCGACGGCGAGGACGGGACGGGTGCGCATGGGCTCTCCAGCAGCTGGGACACCGCGCCGCGGTCGCGACGTGCTGGGGAGTTCGCCGTGTGACGCGGATCTCCTGCCGCGCGCTCCCTACCGCTGGCCGGCGCTCTCCAGCGCGGCTCCCGACCCGGCCATCCGGCGCAGCGCCCGGTCCCCGTCGCCGGGCTCGAGGTCGACGGCCCGGACGGCGTCCTGCAGCACCGTCGTCGGGAAGCCCAGCCGGACGCCGTCGAGCACCGTCTCGAGCACGCAGTAGTCGGTGGCGATGCCGCAGACGACCAGCCGCTCGACGCCGCGGTCGCGCAGCAGGCCCTCGAGCGCGGTCGGCGTCTCCGCGCCGCTCACCGGGTCGCGGACCGTGAAGCCGGAGTAGCCGTCCTCGCCGCCGGTGCCCTTGCGCACGCGGACGTCGGGCTCCGGCACGCCCGGGGCCAGCTCGGCGCCCCACGTGCCGCCGACGCAGTGCACGGGCCAGGTGCCGCCGTCCTTGACGAAGTGCGGCGTGTCGGCGGGGTGCCAGTCCTGGGTGGTCACCACGAGCGCGCCGGCGGCGCGGGCCGCGGCGACCTCGGCGGCCACGAGGGGCGCGACGTGCTCGCCGCCGCGCACGTAGAGCCCGCCGGAGGGGTCGGCGAAGTCGTTCTGGACGTCGACGACGACCAGCGCGGTGGTCGGGCCGTAGCGGGTCACGCGGGCACCTCCGTGAGGGTCGGCAGGGGGTCGCCGGGGGCGAGCGAGGCGTCGGGCAGCTCGCCCTTGGCCGCGGCGTGGTGGGCGCGGCTCTCGGCCAGCGACGGGCGGGCGAGCACCTCGCCGGCGCGCACCACCGGTTGCAGCAGCGGCCGGGCGGCGCCGCGCGGCGGCAGGGCGTCCGCGGGCAGCACCAGCTCGGCGGTGGCGCGGCCGCCGTCGTCGAGCAGCCGCCAGGCGCGGCGGGCCCCCGGCACGTCGGTCTTGCCGGTCGAGCGCTTGGCCACGGGCCGCCCGCCGGTCTCGACGACCTTGTAGACCAGCGAGGCGCTGGGGAAGCCGCCGCCGGCGGCCAGCCGCGAACCGATGCCGAAGGCGTCCGCGCCGGCGGCGACCAGCGGCGGGAGCGTGTCCTCGTCGAGGTCGCCGGTGCAGACCACCTGGGTGCGGGTGGCCCCCAGCTCGTCGAGCAGCGCGCGCACCTGCGGCACGAGCGCCGGCAGGTCGCCGCTGTCGATCCGCACGGCGCCGAGCTCCGGCCCCGCCACCTCCACCGCGGTGCGCACGCCGGCGAGCACGTCGTAGGTGTCGACGAGCAGCGTGGTGGCCGGGCCGGCACCGGCGACGTGGGCGGCGAAGGCCGCGCGCTCGTCGGCGGAGGCGAGGACGAAGGCGTGGGCCACCGTGCCGCTCGTGGGCACGCCGTAGCGGCGCCCGGCCGCGAGGTTCGACGTGGTGTCGAAGCCGCACAGGTACGCCGTCCGGGCGTTGGCCACCGCGGCCTGCTCGTGGGCGCGCCGGCTGCCCATCTCGATGAGGCGCGCCGCGCCCGCGGCGGTGCGCAGGCGCGCCGCGGCTGCGGCCACCGCGCTGTCGCCGTTGAGGCACGAGAGCAGCAGCGTCTCGAGCAGCACGCCGTCGCCGAAGGACGACCGGACCTGCACCAGCGGCGTGCGCGGGTGCCAGACCTCGCCCTCGGCGCACGCCTCGACGTCGCCGCCGAACCGCCAGCCCTCGAGGTGGCGGGCGGTCTCCGGGCGCACCACGCCCTCAGCCACCAGCCACGACAGCTCGTCGGGGTCGAAGCGGAAGTGCGGCAGGTGGTCGAGGAAGCGGTCGAGGCCGGCCAGCACCCCGTAGCGCCGGCCCGGCGGCAGCCGCCGGGCGAAGACCTGGAAGACGACCGGCTGCGCCGCCAGGCCCGACACGAGCGCCGCGTCGAGCATCGTGAGCTCGTAGCGGTCGGTCAGCAGCGCGGTCCCCACGGCGGCCAGCCTGCCAGCCCGGCTACGGGAAGGGCTTGCCGCCCGCCACGCCGATGCGCTCGCCGGTGATGTAGCCCGCCGCGTCGGAGGCGAGGAACACGAACGCGTGCGCCACCTCGGCCGGCTGCGCCACGCGGCCGAGCGGGGTGTCGCTGCCGAAGTCGTCGACCGCCTCCTCCGGCATCGTGGCCGGGATGAGCGGCGTCCAGACCGGGCCCGGCGCCACCGTGTTGACGCGGATGCCCTTCTCGGCCAGCTCCATCGCCAGCCCGCGGGTGAAGTTGACGATCGCCGCCTTCGTGGTGGCGTAGTCGAGCAGCGACGGCGACGGCTGGTAGGCCTGGATCGACGAGGTGTTGACGATCGACGACCCCGGCGGCAGGTGCGGCACGGCAGCCCGGCACAGCCAGAACATCGCGTAGACGTTCGTGCGCATGACGCGGTCGAACTGCTCGGTGGTGATGCTCGCGATGCCGTCCTGCGCCATCTGGTGCGCGGCGTTGTTGACGAGCAGGTCGATGCCGCCGAGCTCCTCGACCGTGCGGCGCACGAGCTCCTCGCAGTAGGCCTCCTCGACGAGGTCGCCCGGCGCGAGCACCGCCGTCCGCCCGGCCTCGCGGACCAGCCGGGCGGTCTCCTCGGCGTCCTCCTGCTCCTCGGGCAGGTAGGACAGGACGACGTCGGCGCCCTCGCGGGCGAAGGCCAGGCACACGGCCCGGCCGATGCCGGAGTCGGCGCCGGTGACCAGGGCGCGGCGGCCCTCGAGCCGGCCGCTGCCGACGTAGCTGTCCTCGCCGTGGTCGGCGCGGGGCGCGAGGCCGGCCTCGCGGCCGGGGTGCTCCTGGCTCTGCGCCTCCGGCTGGCCGGAGGGCTGCGAGGGGTCCTCCACGCCAGGTGCCGGACGGCGACTGCGGCGGGGCGTCGTCGCCGGTGCCCGTGCCGGAGACGTCGTAGGGGCTGTCCGCCGGCGGGGCCGAGGCGCCGTCGGCGCGCTGGTCGGACTGCGGGCCGAGGCCGCTCGTCGAGGCCGGCCGGTCGGCCGGCGCAGCGGCGCCGTGCTCGCCGCCGGTGCCGGTGGCGGTGGCGCTGTCGGGGTCGGAGGACGGCGGGACGGTCTCGTTCACGGCTGCTCCTCGTGGGGACGGACGTCGGTGCTGCCCGCTCTGCCCCGCTGCGTCCCGTCTCAACAGCGCGGGGCAGGATCATGGTCGTGACCGGTCCCGCCCCCCTCCCCGAGAGCCTCGCCGGGCGGCCCGTGGTCCTGCTGTCGCACCGCGGGCCCGTGTCCTTCGACCGCGACGCCGTCACCGGCGAGCGCACCGCCTCCCGCGGCGCCGGCGGCCTCGTCACCGCCCTGTCCGGCCTGGCCGGCCACCTCGACGACGCCGTCTGGTGCTGCGTCGCCGCCGGCGAGGAGGACCGCGCGGTGGCGCAGGAGACCGGCGGCCGCGCCCGCGTCTCCCTCGACGACGACGCGCGGCTGCTCGCCGACGGCGAGGACGCCGACCGCGTGGCCGACCTGCGCCTCGTCGAGGTGCCCGAGGACGTCCACGAGCGCTTCTACGCCACCGTCGCGAACCCGCTGCTGTGGTTCCTCCAGCACCGGCTGCACTCGCTCGCGACGAGCCCGTCGCTCACCCGCGACGACCGCACGGCCTTCGAGGAGGGCTACGCGGAGGCCAACCGGCTGGCGGCCGACGCCGTCGCCCGGGAGGTCGAGGCGGCCGGCGGGCAGGCCGTCGTCCTCCTGCACGACTACCACTTCTACCTCGTGGGGCAGCTCGTCCGGGAGCGCTGCCCGGACGCCCTCATCAGCCACTTCGTGCACATCCCCTGGCCCGGCCCCGACGCCTGGCGGGTGCTGCCGCCCGACGTGCGCGAGCGGCTGCTCGAGGGGCTGCTGGGTTGCGACGTCGTCGCGTTCCACACCGAGGCCGACGCCCGGGCGTTCCTGCTCTGCGTGCAGGAGCTGCTCGGCCTGCTCGTCGACCTCGAGCGCATGGAGGTGCGGGTCGGCCCCCGCCGCGTGCGGGCCCGCGCCTACCCGATCAGCATCGACGTCGAGGCGCTCGAGGAGACGGCGCACAGCGCGTCGGCCGACGAGCACCTCGCCGCGCTCGACGCCCAGCTCGGCGACGCGCAGCTGCTCCTGCGGGTCGACCGCACCGACCCGAGCAAGAACATCGTCCGCGGCTTCACCGCCTACGAGCTCCTGCTCGACGAGCACCCGGAGCTGCACGGCTCGGTGGTGTTCCTCGCGATGCTGCAGCCCAGCCGCCAGGACGTCCCCGAGTACGCGCAGTACCTCGCCGACATCGGCGCGGCGGCGGCCCAGGTCAACGCCCGCTTCGGCACGGCCGAGTGGCAGCCCGTCGACCTGCGGCTGGCCTCCGACATGGCGCTCGCGGCGGCCGCGTACCGGCGGTGCGACGTCCTCGTGGTCAACGCCGTCGCCGACGGGATGAACCTCGTGACGAAGGAGGCCGTCGTCGTCAACGAGCGGGCGATGGTGCTCGCGCTGTCCGAGGCCACGGGGGCGCACGAGGAGCTCGGCCGGTTCGCCGTGACCCTGCACCCCTTCGACGTCGCGCAGCAGGCCGACGCGCTGCACGAGGCCCTCACCGCGCCCGCCGAGGCCCGGCGCGACCGCCACCGGCTCGCCGCCGAGGTGGTGCGCCGCAACGACGTCCGCCGGTGGCTCGCGGTGCAGCTCGACGAGCTCGGTGCCCTGGCGGCCGCCCGCCGGTGAGCGCCGTCACGCCCGGGGGCACGGAAGTGTCACGCAACCGCTAGACGCAACGGGCCGCGACGGGGAAGGCCGTAGGCGTGCGCCCGCCCCTGTCCCCCTCGGTGATGGTCATGGGGCTGGCCGCGGCGATGCTCGCCGGCGTGACGGGCGGCGCCGTGGGCGCGGCGAGCGACGGCGTCCGCCTCCCGGCGGGGCTCCTCGACGGCGTGCTGGTCTCGCCCCCGTCCCCGCTGCCGC
>DATMKB010000317.1:0-10786 GCA_035553635.1 Mycobacteriales bacterium | reverse complement strand
GCCATCGGGTGGGGGTGCGCCTCGTCGAGCGCCTCGGCGGTGAGCAGCGAGAGCAGGTAGCCGCCGTGCGGGCGCCCGCCGATCGACCAGGAGCCGTCGACCTCGACCCGGGTCACGCCCGTCACGCCCGGGGCTCGCGGTAGGCGGCCAGCTGCCGGGCCTGGGCGACCAGGCGCCCGGCGGCGTCCCACACCAGGCACTCCTCGTCGAGCCAGCCGCCGTGCAGCACCGTCGCGCGCTGCACGCAGCGCAGCCACCCCGGCGCCGGCACGGTGCGCAGGTGGACGGTCAGCTCGACGGTCGGCACCCACCCGACGAGGCCGAGCTCGAAGGTCACCGGCGGCAGGGCGTCCGCGACCGTGAGCAGCAGCAGGGGGTCGGGCTCCCGGCCGTCGGCCGCCCGCACCCACGCGCGCACCTCCGCGCCGCCGCCGGGCTCGCCCCGCAGGAAGCCGGCCGTCGCCGGGTCGAGCCGGACGTCGAGCTGCTCGAGGATGCCGTTGCGGGGCAGCCCCTCGGGCTGGGTGTTGCGCGGGCAGTCGTCGGGGTCGGGCAGCTCCGGCGGGGCGATGTCGACCCGGTACGGCGCGACGTCGGCGCCCGGGAGCGTGCCGGCCGACAGCTGGACGTCGACCTTGGGCCGGCCGTCCTGCGCCAGCCGGGCGCGCAGCGAGCCGACCGACCGGCCCTCGCGCACCTGCTCCACCTCGACGGTCGCGGGCCCGACGTCGGTGCGCGCGACGAACTGGGCGCTGACGGCGAGCGGGTGCGGGTGGGCGGTGGCCTGCAGCGCCTGCGCGGTGACCGTCTCGAGCAGCCACCCGCCGTGCAGGATGCCGCCGCCGTAGGCCCAGTCGTCGCCGAGGTCGAGGTCGGAGGTCTGCAGGGCGGTCACGCCGGGCGAGCCTAGGGACCGCGCGGCGCCGGCCGCGGAACGGGGTGGCGCGGGCTCCCTAGACTCCACCGGGTGAGCGACGCGCGCGTGCCCGAGAAGCCCTCCCTCGACGGCGTCGAGGAGCGGTGGGACGCCGTCTGGCAGGAGCAGGGCACCTACCGGTTCGACCGGACGGCCGCCCGCGACGGCGTCTACGCGATCGACACCCCGCCGCCGACGGTGAGCGGCTCCCTGCACGTCGGCCACGTCTTCAGCTACACGCACACCGACCTCGTCGCGCGCTACCAGCGCATGCGGGGCAAGGCCGTCTTCTACCCGATGGGCTGGGACGACAACGGCCTGCCCACCGAGCGGCGCGTGCAGAACTACTACGGCGTGCGGTGCGACCCGAGCCAGCCCTACGACCCGTCGTTCGAGCCGCCGGAGAAGCCCGACCCGAAGGCGCAGGTGCCGCTGAGCCGGCAGGGCTTCGTCGAGCTGTGCCACCGGCTCACCGCGGAGGACGAGAAGGCCTTCGAGGCCCTGTTCAAGCGCCTGGGCCTGTCGGTGGACTGGGAGCACACCTACGCCACCATCGACGACCGCTCGCGCCGCGTGGCGCAGCGCGCGTTCCTGCGCAACCTCGCGCGCGGCGAGGCGTACGCCACCGACGCGCCGACGCTGTGGGACGTCGACTTCCGCACCGCCGTCGCGCAGGCCGAGCTCGAGGACCGGGAGATGCCTGGCGCCTACCACCGGGTCGGGTTCTCCCGGCCCGACGGCGAGAAGGTCTTCATCGAGACCACGCGCCCCGAGCTGCTGCCGGCGTGCGTCGCCCTCGTCGCGCACCCGGACGACGAGCGGTACCAGCCGCTGTTCGGCACCACGGTCACGACGCCGCTGTTCGGCGTCGAGGTGCCGGTGGTGGCGCACGAGCTCGCCGACCCCGAGAAGGGGAGCGGCATCGCGATGATCTGCACCTTCGGCGACACCACCGACGTCACCTGGTGGCGCGAGCTGCAGCTGCCGGTGCGCAGCGTCGTCGGGCGCGACGGGCGCTTCCTGCCCGTGCCGCCGGAGCCGGTCGACCCCGACGGGCCGTACGCCGAGCTCGCCGGCAAGGGCGTCAAGCAGGCGCAGAAGCGCATCGTCGAGCTGCTCGCCGAGAGCGGCGACCTCGTCGGCGAGCCGCGCGCGATCACGCACCCGGTGAAGTTCTTCGAGAAGGGCGACCGTCCGCTCGAGATCGTCACGAGCCGGCAGTGGTACGTCCGCAACGGCGGCCGCGACGCCGACCTGCGCGACGCGCTCGTCGAGCGGGGCCGCGAGCTGGCCTGGCAGCCGGGCTTCATGCGCTCGCGCTACGAGAACTGGGTCGGCGGCCTCAACGGCGACTGGCTCATCAGCCGGCAGCGCTTCTTCGGCGTGCCGTTCCCGCTCTGGTACCCGCTCGACGCCGCCGGCGAGCCCGTCTACGACCGCCCGCTGCTGCCCGACGAGGCGCGGCTGCCGGTCGACCCGACGTCCGACGTGCCGGACGGCTACACCGAGGACCAGCGCGACCGGCCGGGCGGCTTCACCGCCGACCCGGACGTCATGGACACCTGGGCGACGTCGTCGCTGTCGCCGCAGATCGCCGGGCAGTGGGAGGACGACCCCGACCTGTTCGCGCGGGTCTTCCCGATGGACCTGCGGCCGCAGGCGCACGACATCATCCGCACCTGGCTGTTCTCGACGGTGGTGCGCAGCCACCTCGAGCACGGCTCGCTGCCGTGGACGCACGCGATGCTCAGCGGCTGGATCCTCGACCCCGACCGCAAGAAGATGAGCAAGAGCAAGGGCAACGTCGTCACGCCCATGCACCTGCTCGAGCAGTACGGGTCGGACGCCGTCCGCTACTGGGCGGCGAGCGCGCGGCCGGGCACCGACACCGCGTTCGACGAGGGCCAGATGAAGGTGGGCCGGCGCCTGGCGGTCAAGCTGCTCAACGCGAGCAAGTTCGCGCTCGGCTTCCCCGAGGCGCCCGAGGGCCCGGTCACCGAGCCCCTCGACCGCGCGCTGCTCGCCCAGCTGGCCGACGTCGTCGACGAGGCGACGCGCGCGTTCGAGGCCTACGACCCGGCCCGGGCGCTGGAGCGCACCGAGACGTTCTTCTGGACGTTCTGCGACGACTACATCGAGCTGGTGAAGGGCCGGGCGTACGGCGAGGGGCCGGCGGCCGACTCCGCCCGCCGCGCGCTGCGCACGGCGCTCGACGTGCTGCTCCGCCTGTTCGCCCCGGCGCTGCCGTTCGCCGCCGAGGAGGTCTGGTCGTGGTGGCGCGAGGGCTCGGTGCACCGCGCGCCGTGGCCGGACGCCGCCGCGCTGCGCCCGGAGGGCGACGTCGACGCCGGTGTCCTCGACCGCGCGGCGGCGGTGCTCAGCGAGGTCCGCAAGGCCAAGAGCAGCGCCAAGACCTCGCAGCGCACGCCGGTCCTGCGCCTGGTGCTGCAGGGCGCGGAGCCGGCGTACGCGCCGTTCCTCGAGGACCTGCGCAACGCCGCGGTCGTCGAGGGGAGCGTCGAGTACGCCGGGGACGGCGACGAGCTGGTCCCGGTCGTCGAGCTCGGAGAGGCTCCGGCCAAGGTCGCCCGGTGACCGCGCCGTTGGAGCGGGTGCAGGCGGCCCTCGCCGGGCGCTTCCCGGCCGAGGACCGCATGGTGCCCGACCTCGAGCGCATCACCCTGCTGCTCGACCTGCTCGGCTCGCCGCAGCGCGCCTACCCGTCGGTGCACCTGACCGGGACGAACGGCAAGACGAGCACCGCCCGCATGGTCGACGCGCTGCTGCAGGCGGCCGGGCTGCGGCCGGGTCGCTACACGAGCCCGCACCTGCAGTCGGTGACCGAGCGCATCGTCCTCGACGGCACGCCGCTGTCGGAGGAGCGCTTCGCCGAGGTCTACGACGAGGTGGCGCCGTACGTCGAGCTCGTCGACGCGCGGTCGGAGCACCCGGTGACCTTCTTCGAGGTGCTCACCGCCATGGCCTTCGCCGCCTTCGCCGACGCGCCCGCCGACGTCGCGGTGCTCGAGGTCGGGCTCGGCGGCCGCTGGGACGCCACGAACGTGGTGCAGGCGCAGACCTGCGTCGTGCTGCCCGTGGCGATGGACCACGCTGCGCTGCTGGGCCCGACGCTGGCCGACATCGCCGCGGAGAAGGCCGGCATCGTGCACGAGGGCGCCACCGTGGTGCTGGCCCACCAGCAGCCGGAGGCGGCCCAGGTGCTGCTGCGGCACTGCGCGGAGGTCGGGGCCACGGTCGCGCGCGAGGGCCTGGAGTTCGGTGTCGTCGACCGGCGGACGGCCGTGGGCGGGCAGCTGCTCGACCTGCAGGGGCTGGCCGGCCGCTACGACGACGTCTTCCTGCCGCTGCACGGCCCGCACCAGGCGGCCAACGCCGCCGCGGCGCTCGCGGCCGTCGAGGCGTTCCTCGGCGGCGGGCACGGCGCGCTCGACGCCGACCTGGTGCGCGAGGGCTTCGCGCGGGTGGCGAGCCCGGGCCGGCTCGAGGTCGCGCGCACGTCGCCGACCGTGCTGCTCGACGCCGCGCACAACCCCGACGGCGTCCGGGCGACGGTCGCGGCGCTGGGGGAGTCGTTCTCGTTCGGCTCGCTCGTGGCCGTCGTCGCGTGCCTGGCCGACAAGGACGTCGAGGGCATCCTCGAGGCGCTCGAGCCGGCCGTCACCTCGGTGGTGGTGACGCATAACAGCTCGCCGCGCCGGATGCCGGTCGACGACCTCGCGGCGCTGGCCGTCGAGGTGTTCGGCGAGGACCGCGTGGCCGTCGAGGACCGGCTCGACGACGCCATCGACCGGGCCGTCGCCGACGCCGAGGACGACGCCGTGCTGGGCGGCGCCGGCGTGCTGGTCACCGGCTCGGTCGTGACCGTCGGCGAGGCCCGGACGCTGCTCGGCCGCTAGCGCAGCGACTGCGCGAGGCCGAGGAGCAGCGGGATGCCGACCACGAGGTTGAACGGGAACGTGATGCCGAGGCTGCTGGTCAGGTAGTACGCCGGGTTCGCCTCCGGCAGCGCCAGCCGGACGGCCGCGGGCGCCGCGATGTAGGAGGCGCTGGCGGCGAGCACGCCCAGGACCGCCGCGCCGCCGACCGACAGCCCGGCCGCCGTGCCGCCGAGCACCCCGAGCGTCCCGTTGACCAGCGGCAGCAGCAGCGCGGCGGCCACCAGGCCGACGCCGGCCTGCGGCACGTCGCGCAGGCGCTGGCCGGCCAGCACGCCGAGGTCGAGCAGGAAGAGCACGAGCACGCCCTGGAAGAGGCCGCCGAACAGCGGCTCCACCGCGACGTAGCCGCTGGCGCCGGTGACGGCGCCGATGGCCAGGCCGCCGACGAGCAGCAGGATGCTCTTGCCGGTCAGCACCTCCCGGAAGGCCTCGCGGCGGCTTCCGCCCGCCGCGCGCCCGGCGAGCAGCAGGCCGACGACGATGCCGGGCACCTCGAGCACCGCGAGCAGCGTCGCGAGGTAGCCCTCGGTCGAGACCCGGGCGGCGTCGAGGGCGGCGATCGCGGCGGTGAAGGTGACCAGGGAGGTGGAGCCGTAGTGGGCGGCCAGGGCCGCCCGGTCGGTGGTGGACAGCCGCGTCATGAGGCGCAGCACGCCGAAGGCGAGCAGCGGCGTGACGACGCCCAGCACGAGCGTCACGAGCACCGGCAGGGCGAGGTCGCCGAGGTCGGCGCCCCGCAGGCCGACGCCGCCCTTGAGGCCGATGGCGAGCAGCAGGTACAGCGACAGGAAGCCGTGCACCTGCTCGGGCAGGCGCAGGTCCGAGCGCATGAGCGCCGCGCTCAGGCCCAGCAGGAACGCGAGGACGACGGGAGAGGTCAGCGGGGCGAGGGCGTCCACCTCACGGCTCCGCGCGGCGCAGCGGCGCGGCGACGGCCGCGTGGCCGCCGTCGACGTGCAGCACGGTGCCGGTGGTGCCCGCCGACAGCGGCGAGAGCAGCCAGCAGGCCGCCTCGGCGACCGGGCGCGCGTCGTCGGGGTCCCAGGCCAGGGGCGCCGACTCCTCCCACGCGCGCAGCAGGACGTCGAAGCCGTCGATCCCGCTCGCGGCCCGGGTGTTGAGCGGGCCGGCCGCGACGAGGTTCGCCCGGCAGCCGCTCGCGCCGAGGTCGCGGGCGACGTACTGGTTCGCCGACACGAGCGCCGCCTTGCACACGCCCATCCACTCGTAGACCGGCCAGGCGCGGGAGGCGTCGAAGTGCAGGCCGACCAGGCTCGCCCCCTCCGGCGGAGCCAGGTCGCGCACCACGCGGGCGAGAGCGGCGTAGCTGTGCACGCTCGTGCGGAAGGCGACCTCGACGGCCTCCGACGGCGCGTCGAGGAACGAGCGGAGCGCCGCCTTCGGCGCGAAGGCGACGGCGTGCAGGGCGCCGTCCAGGCCGCCGAGCTCCGCGCGGACCGCCTCGGCGACGGCGTCCAGGTCGGCGGGCACGGTGAGGTCGGCGTCGAGCACGAGCGGGCGGACGGGCAGCAGGGCGGCGGCCTCGTCGGCGAGGGCGCGGACCCGCGGCAGGGCGGTGAGGACCACCTCCGCTCCGAGCTCCTGCGCGCGGCGCGCGGTGGCGAAGGCGATCGAGCCGGGGGTGACGACCCCGGTGACGAGCAGGCGGGACGAGGCGAGCACGGGAGGACCTCTCAGCGGGCCGGCGAGACGGCCGCACTGTATTTCAGGTAATGCATTGCGTCTATCGTGACGCCGGTCACTCCGGAACGAGGACGTCCAGCAGCTCCTGCACCTGGTGCTCGCGCTCGAGCGGGTGCCGCAGCGGCCCGCCCACCACCTCGTACTCGTTGCGGCGGCCGACCCGCCGGCGCACCAGGTACCCCGCCTGCTCGAGGTCGTTGAGCACGAGCTGCACCATCCGCTCGCTGATCCCGACGAGCTCGGCGACCTCCCGCACCCGGGCCTGCGGGTGCCGCCGCAGGCTCAGCAGGACGTGCGCGTGGTTCGTGAGGAAGGTCCAGCCCCGCTCGGCCATGGGCGCACCGTAGCGACCGGGTAGGTTCGACGCCGTCCGACCCGCCTGCAGGAGGAAAGCCCCACCGTGGCCGTTGAGCGCACCCTCGTCCTCGTCAAGCCCGACGGCGTCCGCCGCGGCCTCGCCGGCGAGGTGATCAGCCGCCTCGAGAAGAAGGGGCTGACGCTGGTCGCGATGGAGCTCCGCACGCTCGACCGCGAGACCGCCGAGGCGCACTACGGCGAGCACCGCGAGCGCCCCTTCTTCGGCGAGCTCGTCGACTTCATCACCGGCGGGCCGCTCGTCGCGCTCGTCGTCGAGGGCCCGAACGCCGTCGCCGGCGTCCGCCGGATCATGGGCGTCACCAACCCGGTCGAGGCCACGCCGGGCTCGATCCGCGGCGACTACGCCCTCGAGATCGGCCAGAACCTCGTGCACGGCAGCGACTCGCCCGAGTCGGCCGCGCGCGAGGCCGCGCTGTTCTTCCCGAACCTGGGCTGAGCCGCGGGGCCGGGCGGGAGGCGTCCGTGAGCGGCGGCCTGTCCTTCCTCGGCCGCGACATGGCGGTCGACCTCGGCACGGCCAACACGCTCGTGCACGTGCGCGGCCGCGGCGTCGTCCTCGACGAGCCGTCGGTCGTCGCGCTCGACCGCGACACCGGCGCGATGGTGGCCGTCGGCGCCGAGGCCAAGCGGATGATCGGCCGCGCCCCCGGCAACCTCGTGGTGGTCCGCCCGCTCAAGGACGGCGTCATCGCCGACTTCGAGACCACCGAGCGGATGCTGCGCTACTTCATCCAGAAGGTGCACCGCCGGCGGCACTTCGCCAAGCCGCGGCTCGTGGTCTGCGTGCCGAGCGGCATCACCGGCGTGGAGCGCCGGGCGGTCAAGGACGCCGGCTACCAGGCCGGCGCGCGCGCCGTGCACCTCGTCGAGGAGCCGATGGCGGCGGCGATCGGGGCGGGCCTGCCGGTGGCCGAGCCGGTCGGCTCGATGATCGTCGACATCGGCGGCGGCACCACCGAGGTGGCGGTGCTGAGCCTGGGCGGCGTCGTCACGAGCCGGTCCGTGCGCACCGGCGGCGACGAGATCGACGCGGCGATCATCTCCTTCGTCAAGAAGGAGTACTCGCTCATGCTCGGCGAGCGCACGGCGGAGGAGATCAAGATGGCCATCGGGTCGGCCTTCCCGCGGCCCGACGAGCCGCAGGCCGAGATCCGCGGCCGCGACCTGCTCGGCGGGCTGCCCAAGACCGTCGTCGTCACGGCGGAGGAGGTGCGGCGGGCCATCGAGGAGCCCGTGACGGCGATCGTCGACGCCGTTCGCGCGACGCTCGACACCTGCCCGCCGGAGCTGGCCGGCGACGTCATGGACCGCGGCATCGTGCTCGCCGGCGGCGGCGCGCTGCTGCAGGGGCTCGACGAGCGGCTCCGGCACGAGACCGGCATGCCGGTGCACGTGGCCGACAACCCGCTGCACGCCGTCGTGCGCGGGTCCGGCGCCTGCGTCGAGGACTTCGACGCGCTGCAGAAGGTGCTGTCCACCGAGCCGCGGCGGTGAGCCGGTGAGCGAGCGCCCCCGGCGCCTGCTCGCGGTGCTCGTCCTGGCCTCGCTCACCCTCCTCGCGCTCGACAGCCGGGAGCCCCGGCCGTCGGACCCGCTGCGCACGGCCGTCGACGCCGTCCTCGGGCCGGTCGACGCCGCGGTCGGCGGCACGGTCGGCGGCACGGTCGCGTCCTGGAGCGGGCTGGCCGACCGCGGGGAGGTCCGGCGGCTGCGCCAGGAGAACGACCGGCTGCGCGAGGAGCTCGCGCGGGCGCGGGGCGACGCCCGCCGGGCGGCCGGCCTCGACGCGCTGCTCGCCGCCGTCCCGGCCGAGGCGGTCCTCGCCCGGGTGACCGGCGCCGGCTCCGGCCTGGGCGCGCGCACCCTCGAGGTCGACGCCGGCACCCGCGACGGCGTCGAGGAGGGCCTGCCGGTGGTGGCGGCCGGCGGGCTCGTCGGGCGGACCGTGCGCAGCGGGCCCGTCACGAGCACGGTGCTGCTGCTCGACGACCCGTCGTCGGGCGTCGGCGCGCGGCTGACGAGCACCGGCGCCCTGGGCCTCCTGCGGGGCGACGGCGCCGGGCGGCTGACCTGGGTGCAGGTCGACCCCGGGCCGGTGGAGGTGGGGGACGAGCTCGTCACGAGCGGGTCGGGCACCTACCCGCCCGACCTCGCGCTCGGTCGCGTGGTCGAGACCGGCACCGGGTCGGGCGGCCTCACCACCACCGCCGTCGTCGAGCCCGCCGTCGCGCCGGTGCGCCTGGAGCTCGTCGCGGTGCTCCTGCCGGGGGAGCGGGGGCCGCGGGCCACCGCGGGGCCGTCGTGATGCGCCGGGCGGCGGTGCTGGTGCTGCTGGTCCTGGCCGCCGTCGTGCTGCAGGCGGCGGTGGTCGCCCGGCTGCCGCTGCCCGGCGCGGCGCCCGACCTGGTGCTCGCCGTCGTCGTCGCCGTGGGCCTGGTCGCGGGGAGCCGCACCAGCGTCGCCACGGGCTTCGCCGCGGGCCTGCTCGTCGACCTGTCCGCCGACGCCGCCCTCGGCCGGACGGCCCTGGCGCTGCTGCTGGCCGGCTACCTCGCCGGGCTGCTCGAGGACGACGCGGGCGGCGTCGTGGTGCCCGCCGTGACCGGGGCGGTGGCCGCCGCGGGCGCCCTGCTCGTGCAGGCCGTGACCGGCGTGCTCGTCGACGACCCGCGCGCGTCCGGCACGGCGTTGCTGACCGCCCTGGCCAGCACGGTCCCGTACTGTGCGGCTCTCACGCCGGTCGTCGTCCCCCCTGTCGCGGCGCTGCTCCGACGGGCCGACCGGCGGCCCTGACCGCCTGCTCCGCCCTGGGGACCCCGTGCCCGACCGCTCCACCCGGCGCCTGCTGGTGCTGCGCGTCGTCGTGCTCGCGATGCTCGCGACGCTGGTGGGGCGGCTGGCCCAGCTGCAGCTGCTGTCCGGGGACGAGTACGCGCAGGCCGCCACCGGCAACCGGGTGCGCGAGGTGGTCACGCCGGCCGTGCGGGGCGACGTCCTCGACGTGACGGGGGTGCCGCTGCTGCGCGACCGGCCGGCCCTCGTCGTCACGGTCGAGCGCTCGCGGCTGCGCGCCGAGCCCGACGGCGGCGCGGCGGTGCTCGAGCGGCTGGCACCGCTCGTCGGGCGCAGCGCCGACGCGCTGCGGCAGGCGGTGACGCCGTGCGGGGGTGGCGTCGTCGCCCCGTGCTGGCGCGGCTCGCCCTACCAGCCGGTGCCGGTGGCCGAGGTCGCCGCCGACGACGCCGAGGGCCTGCAGCGGGTGCTCGCGGTCGAGGAGCGGGCCGAGGACTTCCCGGGCGTGGCCGTCGTGCCGCGCGGGGTCCGCGAGCACGCGCTGCCCGACCCCACCACGGCCGCGCACGTGCTCGGCCACGTCGGCCCCGCCACCCCGGAGGACGGCGTCCGCGTCGACAGCCTGGTGGGCCGCGGCGGCGTCGAGGCGTCCTACGACGCCGCCCTGCGCGGCACCGACGGCGTGGAGCGGCTGGAGGTCGACCACCTCGGCGCGGTCACGTCCCGGGCGCCTGCCGTCGAGCCGGTGCCGGGCAGCACGCTCGTGCTGTCGTTGCACGCGGGGGTGCAGGCGGTCGCCGAGGCGGCGCTGCGCGAGGCCCTCGCCGCGGCGCGCACGCAGCCGGCGCGCGGCGGGGGAGGGGCCCTGCTGCGGGCCGACTCCGGCGCCGTCGTGGTCCTGGACGCCCGCACCGGCCGGGTGGTGGCGCTGGCCAGCGCGCCGTCCTACGACCCGTCGGTCTTCGTCGGGGGCCTGTCGACCGAGCAGTACGCCGAGCTCGTCGACGAGGCGCGCGGCGCTCCGCTCCTGTCGCGC
>DATMKB010000316.1:0-6509 GCA_035553635.1 Mycobacteriales bacterium | reverse complement strand
AGGTGGAGCTCGACTTCCTCCAGACGGCGTGCACGGTCCTGGCGGGCGCGGTGCACCGCGCCCGCCAGGACCGTGCACGCCGTCTGGAGGAAGTCGAGCTCCACCTGGGAGAAGCGGCGCGGGACGGTGTCGTGGCAGGACATGAGCCCCCACACCCGGCCCTCCAACACCACCGGCAGCACGACACCGCTGCGCACGCCGAACGGCTCGGCGAGCCGCCGCCAGCTCTCCGGGTGGTCGAGGTAGTCCTCGACGACGACCGTGCGGCTCAGGCTCAGCACCTGCGCCAACGCGGCGTCGGGGACGATGCGGGTGGTGCCGATGCCGGAGCTCTTGAGCGTCCCCGCGCGCACCAGCAGGTCGCCCTCCGGCATGAGCTCGAGCAGGCCGGTGCTGTCGGTGCCGAGCACGTCGTTGACCGCGTGACAGGCGTGGTCGAACAGGTCGTCGAGCCGGGTCGCGGTCAGCGCCCGCGACCCGATGCCCGCGAGCACCGCCTGCTGACGGGCCTGCAGCTGCAGCGCGCGCGCTGCCTCGCGCTCGTCGGTCACGTCGCGCACCGTGAGGACGATGCTGCGCACGGCCGCGTCGGCGAGCAAGTCGTTCGCCACCACCTCCACCGTGCGGACGCGGCCGTCGCGCATCCGCACGCGCACGTCAGTGGTCGTGGTCTCGCCCTGGGAGGCGGTCACCCGCGCGAACGCCTCGACGACGAGCGGGCGGTCCTCCGGCACGACGATGCCCAGCACGGAGCGGCCGATCTCGAGCGCCGCGCGGCGCAGTGTCGAGGCCGACGCCCAGGTCGTGCGGCCGTGGGCGTCGACGAGCATGAGCATGTCGGTCGAGTGCTGCACGACGGCCTCGTGCCGGCGGGCCGAGGCGCGGGTAGCCGCCAGCAGTGCGGCGTTGTCGAGCGCGAGGCTGAGCCGGTCGACGACGACGTCGACGAGCCGGCGCTCCTCCAGCGCGAAGACGCCGGCCGGGCGCCCGGCGACGAGCACGCCCAGCGGCTCGCCGCGGGCCTGCAGGCGCACGCCGTAGGCGGCGGTGAGCGGCAGGCCGTCCGGGTCGAGGCCGACGGAGCCGGCGACGAGCGAGCCGATCGCCGGCGCCGAGACGTGGCGGCGCCCCTCGCCCAGGCAGCGGTCGACGAAGCCGCCCGGCCGCTCGCCGAGCAGGAAGCGCTCGAGCGCGCTCGCCGTCCCGGGGTCGGGGTGGTGCACGGCGCCGGGACCGAGCTGGTCGACCCAGGGGCCCACCAGCCGGATGCCCACCACCGCGCCGAGCTGCTCGGAGACCGCGCGGACGACGTCGCGCACGAGCTCCTCCGGGTGGCGCAGCGCCTCGTCGACGGTGCGCGAGACGGCCGCCAGCACGCGTTCGCGCCGGGCGGTGCTGCGCTCGAGCTCGTGGAGGGCGGCGTCCGCGAGCGACGTCGCGAGGTGCCGGGCGACCTGCCGGGCGACGGCGGTGTCGGCCGCCGTGAAGCGCCGGCCGGGGCGTCGGCGCACCACCTCCAGCAGGCCCAGGACGCGGTCGCCGTAGCGCAGCGGCAGCAGCAGGGCGTGGGCGGTCGGGTGGGCGTCCAGCCAGCGGCGCAGCCGCGCCGGCAGCACCTGCCCCTCCCCGGCCCACGGGTCGGTCAGGACGAGGACGCCGTCCGGTGCCGCGTCGGCGCACCCGCGCGCGCCGTCGTCGAGCCGCGGCGGGTGCAGCGCGGTGAGGTGCATCAGCTCGTCGAGCGCGCCGGCGTCGGCGATGCGGACGGCGGCAGCCTGCAGCGTGGCCCCGTCGACCGGGTCGGTGAGCCACACGGTGCCGTCACCGCCGACGTCGTCGAGCAGCGCCGAGAGCGCGACGCGGCACAGGTCGTCGGGGGCGCGCGGTCCGCCCTCGTCGCCGGTGGCCGCATGGACCTCCAGCAGGACGCGGGCGGCTCGCTCGGCCGCGGGGGCGGCCGAGCGCGGTCGGGCTGCGCGCGGGGCAGGGAGCGCGCTCGTCGCTCGGCTCACGACCGGAGGCTAGGACGCCGCGGCGGCCCGGGGAGCGCGAACGGCCGCAGCCGTCACGAGTCCGTCACGGCGAGCGGTGCAGACCCGGGCACACCGCCCGTCAGACCAGCGCGTCCAGCGCCTTGAGCACCCGCTTCTCCGACACCGGGCGCGCAGTCCGGACGGTGGGGGCGAACAGGCTGACGCGCAGCTCCTCGAGCAGCCACCCCACGTCGACGACGTCCGGCGCCTCCCGGCGCCCCGGCGGCAGGGCGGCGACCACCTCGCGGTGCTCGCGCTCGAGGTCCTGCACGAGCCGGGTGGTGCGGCGGTCCCGCTCGACGTCCTCGCGCAGGCGGTCCAGGCGCACCTCGGCGGCCTGCAAGTAGCGCAGGACGTCGCCGAGGCGCCGCTCGCCGGTGCGGCTGACGAAGCCCGGGCCGACGAGCCGGTCGCGCTGCGCCCGCAGGTCCGCCGCGGCCTCCTGCAGCTGCGGGTGGGTCAGGGCGTCGAGCCTCCGGTCGAGCGAGGACGCGGCCGCCAGCACCTGCCCGGCGACGCCCACGAGCGCCTCCACGCGCCGCTCGAGGGCCGGCCGCACGGCGTCGCGGACGGCGGTCCACCCCGCCTCGTCCCACGGCGGCCCGCCCGCCTCGGCGACGAGCGCGTCGACCGCGGCGTCGACGGCGTCCTGCAGCAGCGCGGGCACCGAGCCGTACGGGTTCCCGGTGAGCGCGAGCTTGGTGCGGTTCGGCATCCGGCCCACCACCGCCTTGAGCGGGGACGGCAGCTGCAGCAGGAGCAGCCGCCGGACGCCGCGGGCGTGCGCCACCTGCTGCGCCGACGGGCTGTCGAGCACCTGCACGGCGACGCTCGCGCCCTGGTCGACGAGCGCCGGGTACCCGCGCACCGCGCCCGCCTCGACGGTGCGCGGGAGCGTGCCGAGCGTCCAGTCGAAGAGCCCCGTGCGGGTGACGCCGCTCGCCGCGGACGACAGCGCCTGCCGCACCCGCGGCGCGAGCCGGCGGCGCAGCTCCTCGACGTCGCGGCCCTCGGCGAGCACGCGCCCGCGGTCGTGCACGCGCACCGTCAGGCGCAGGTGCGCCGGCAGCCGGGCGAGGTCCCAGTCGTCGGGGCCGACGAGCACGCCCGTGGTGCGGCGCAGCGCGTCGGCGAGCGCGTCGAGCAGCGGGCCCTGCCGCGGGGGCACCACCCCGAGCAGGGCGCGGGCGCGGTCGGGGGCCGGGCCGAGCGCCCGGCGCAGCGGCTTGGGCAGCCCGCGCAGCAGCTCGGTGACGAGCTCGTGCCGGTACCCGGGGACGTGCCACAGCAGGTCGTCGCCGTCGACGCGGTTGAGGACGTCGACCGGCACGTCGACGGTGACGCCGTCCTCCGGGCTGCCGGGCTCGAAGACGTAGTGCAGGTCGAGCGCCAGGTCGCCCTGCACCCAGGTGTCGGGGAAGTCGAGCGCGCTGATGCCCGCGGCGTCGTCGCGCACGAGGTCGCCGACGGTGAGGGTGAGCAGCTCGGGCGTCTCGGTGCGGGTCCGCTTCCACCACGCGTCGAAGTGGCGCCCGCTGACGACGTCGGCGGGCACGCGCGCGTCGTAGAAGGCGAGCAGCGCCTCCTCGTCGACGACGAGGTCGCGCCGCCGCAGCCGGTCCTCGAGGCCCTCGACCCGCTCGAGCAGTGCGCGGTTGGCGTCGAGGAACGCGTGGGTGGCGTCCCAGTCGCCCTCGACGAGCGCGTGCCGCAGGAACAGCTCGCGCGACAGCTCCGGGTCGATGCGGGCGTAGTCGACCCGCCGCCCCACGACGACCGGGACGCCGTACAGCGTGACGCGCTCGACCGCCGTGACGCCGGCGCGCTCGCGCACCCACTGCGGCTCGCTGTACGAGCGCTTCACGAGGTGCTTCGCGAGCGGCTCGACCCACGCGGGGTCGATGCGCGCCACGGTGCGGCCGAACAGGCGGGAGGTCTCGACGAGCTCGGCGGCCATGACCCACCGCGGCTGCTTCCTCGCGAGCGCCGAGCCGGGGAAGACGGCGAAGCGCGCGCCGCGAGCCCCCTGGTAGTCGCGCTTCTGCTCGTCGCGCAGCCCGATGTGGGACAGCAGCCCGGCGAGCAGCGCCCGGTGCACCTGCACGGCGTCGGCGGGGGAGTCGTCCTCGACGCGCAGCTCCAGGTCGCGCACCGCGCTGCGCAGCTGCGCGTAGAGGTCCTGCCACTCCCGCACCCGCAGGTAGTGCAGGTGCTCCTTCTTGCAGAGCCGCCGGAACGCGCTGCTGCTCAGCGCGTCCTGCTGCTCCTGCAGGTAGCGCCACAGGTTCAGCCAGGCGGTGAAGTCGGAGTGCTCGTCCTTGAAGCGCGCGTGCGCCTGGTCGGCCTGCGCCTGCGCGTCGGCGGGCCGCTCGCGCGGGTCCTGGATCGACAGCGCCGCCGCCAGCACGAGCACCTCGTGCACGCAGCCGTTGCGGTCCGCCTCGAGCACCATGCGGCCCAGCCGCGGGTCCACCGGCAGGCGGGCCAGCCGCCGGCCGACCGGCGTGAGCCGCTTGTCGGCGTCGAACGCGCCGAGCTCCTGCAGCAGCTCGACGCCGTCGCGCACCTGCCGGCGGTCGGGCGGGTCGACGAAGGGGAAGTCCTCGACGTCGCCGAGGCCGAGCGCCGCCATCTGCAGCAGCACGCTGGCGAGGTTGGTGCGCAGCACCTCCGGGTCGGTGAACTCCGGCCGCGCGAGGTAGTCCTCCTCGCTGTACAGCCGGATGCAGATGCCGGCGGCGACGCGACCGCAGCGGCCCTTGCGCTGGTCGGCGCTGGCGCGGCTGACGGCCTCGATGGGCAGCCGCTGCACCTTCGTCCGCAGGGAGTACCGGCTGATGCGCGCGGTGCCCGGGTCGACGACGTAGCGGATGCCCGGGACGGTCAGCGACGTCTCCGCGACGTTGGTCGCGAGCACCACGCGGTTGCCCCTGCTGGGCGAGAAGACGCGGTGCTGGTCCGCCGCCGCCAGGCGGCCGTACAGCGGCAGCACCTCGGTGCCCTCGCGCACGCAGCGGGCCAGCGCGTCGGCGGCGTCGCGGATCTCGCGCTCGCCCGACAGGAACACGAGGACGTCGCCGGGGCCCTCCCGCTGCAGCTCGGCGACGGCGTCGCAGACGGCCGTGACCTGGTCGCGCGGCTCGGCCGTCTCGTCCTGCTCGCTGTCCTGCACGAGCGGCCGGTAGCGCACCTCCACCGGGTAGGTGCGGCCGGTGACCTCGACGACGGGCGCACCGCCGAAGTGCTGCGAGAAGCGCTCCGTCTCGATGGTCGCCGAGGTGATGACCACCTTGAGGTCGGGCCGGAGGGGCAGCAGCCGCGCGAGGTAGCCGAGCAGGAAGTCGATGTTGAGCGACCGCTCGTGCGCCTCGTCGACGATGATGGCGTCGTAGGCGAGCAGGTCGCGGTCGCGCTGCAGCTCGGCCAGGAGCACGCCGTCGGTCATGAGCTTGACGAGCGTGTCGTCGCCCGCCCGGTCGGTGAAGCGGACCTTGAAGCCGACGGCCGAGCCGAGCGGCACCTCGAGCTCCTCGGCGATGCGCTCCGCCACCGTGCGCGCCGCCAGCCGCCGGGGCTGGGTGTGGCCGATCTGGCCGCGCACGCCGCAGCCGACCTCGAGCAGCATCTTCGGCAGCTGCGTCGTCTTGCCGCTGCCGGTCTCGCCGGCCACCACGACGACCTGCGAGGTGCGCAGCGCCTCGAGCAGGTCGTCCCGGCGCGCCGTCACCGGCAGCTGCTCGGGGTAGGTGATGCGCGGCACCGCGGCGCGACGGCGGGCGGCCCGCTCCTCGGCGCGCAGCAGGTCCGCCTCGAGCCGGGCGAGGTCCGTGCCCGGCCGGTCGAGCAGGCGCCGCAGCCGGCGCGCGTCCCGCAGGGACACCTCGTCCAGGCGGCGACGGAGGTCGGAGGTCGTCGGCGCCATCGCGTGCACCAGCCTAAGCGGCTGGACGCCGCCGGTAGGAAGGGCGCGTGCAGACCGAGCCTTGGCGCCCCGACGACCACGACGAGGCCATGGCCGCCGTCGAGCGGGCGTTCCTGTCCGACCTCGACCCGGCGGCCGTCGAGCCGATGGGGATGCTCGACCACGAGCGGTCCGTGCTCGTGCGGGACGGCGGGCGGGTGGTGGGCACCCTCGCGGTCCTGCCGCAGCGCCTCGCGGTGCCGGGCGCGGTGCTGCCGGCGCTCGGGGTGTCGCAGGTCTCGGTGCAGGCCACCCACCGCCGGCAGGGGCTGCTGCGCCGGATGATGGCGCCGATGCTGTCTGGTGCGGCGGACGCCGGTGAGCCGCTCGCGGCGCTGTGGGCCTCCGAGCCGGCCATCTACGGCCGCTTCGGCTTCGGCCTGGCGTCCCGGTCGCTGGTGCTGCACCTGCAGCGGGGCGACGCGCTGCGCAGCGCGCCTCCCGCCGGCGGCGTCCGCGACGTCGCGGCCGCGGACGCCCGGGACGAGCTCGCCGCCGTGTGGGACCGGTCGTTC
>DATMKB010000315.1:0-3187 GCA_035553635.1 Mycobacteriales bacterium | reverse complement strand
GCGCACGCAGGTGCCGGACACGCGCAGGTCCGGGATGCCGAGGATCTTGCGGCTCTCGTTGCGGAGCTTCTTCTCCTCGTCGGTCTCGAAGGAGCCGTCGTCGACCACCGTGCCCGCCATCGGCAGCACGTTGTAGGCGATCGGCGCGACGTACTTCACCGGCTCCGGGAACGCGACCGCGGAACCGTCGTGGGCGAGCGCCGCCGCGGCGTCGTAGGTCTTGCGCACCTGCCCGTCGAGCTCCTCGACGCCGGCCACCCCGCTGCCGCTCACCGCCTGGTACGTGCTCGCGACGATCCGCACCAGCTGCGCCTCGTCGTGCAGCGGCTTGAGCACCGGCATCGCCGCCATGGTGGTGCAGTTCGGGTTGGCGATGATGCCGCGACGGGCGTCGTCGAGCGCGTGCGGGTTCACCTCGCTCACCACGAGCGGCACCTCGGGGTCCATGCGGAACGCGCTCGAGTTGTCGATGACGACGGCGCCCGCGTCGGCGAAGCGCTGGGCCTGCGCGCGTGACGTCGTGGCGCCCGCGCTGAACAGCGCGACGTCGAGCCCGGACGGGTCGGCGGTGGCGGCGTCCTCGACGACGACCTCGCGGTCGCCCCAGGTCATCGTGCGGCCGGCGCTGCGGGCGCTCGCGAAGCAGCGCAGCTCCGTCACCGGGAACGCGCGCTCGGCGAGCAGCCGCAGCATGACGGTGCCCACCTGGCCGGTGGCGCCCACGACCCCGACCCTCATCGGCCGGTGCCCGCGTAGACGGTGGCGCTCTCGCCCTCGGGGTCGCCGAGGTCGAAGGCGGCGTGCACGGCCTTGACCGCGGCCGGGACGTCGGTGTCGCGGCAGACGACGGAGATGCGGATCTCGGAGGTGCTGATCGCCTCGGCGTTGATGCCGGCGGTGGAGAGCGCCTCGAAGAACGTGGCCGTGACGCCGGGGTGCGACTTCATGCCGGCGCCGACGAGCGACACCTTGCCGATGAGCTCGTCGCTCAGCAGCGACTCGAAGCCGACCTGCGGCTGCACCTTCGCGAGCGCCGTCATCGCCGTCTGCAGGTCGGCCTTGGGCAGCGTGAAGGAGATGTCGGTGCGGTCGGTGGCGCCCGAGACGTTCTGCACGATCATGTCGATGTTGACCTCGGCGTCGGCCACGGCGCGGAAGATCCGCGCGGCCTCACCGGGCTTGTCGGGGACGCCGACCACCGTGACGCGGGCCTCCGAGAGGTCGTGGGCGACCCCGCTGATGATGGCTGCTTCCACGTCCGGCTCCTCCTGGATGCGCGTGCCGGGCTTGCTCGAGAACGACGACCGCACCACGAGCGGCACGGAGTACCGGCGCGCGTACTCGACGCAGCGCAGGTGCAGGATCTTGGCGCCCGACGCCGCCAGCTCGAGCATCTCCTCGTAGCTGACGGTCGGGAGGTGCCGGGCGTCCGGCACGATGCGGGGGTCGGCGCTGTAGACGCCGTCGACGTCGCTGTAGATCTCGCAGACGTCGGCCGACAGCGCCGCCGCGAGCGCGACGGCGGTGGTGTCGGACCCGCCGCGGCCCAGCGTGGTGATGTCCTTGGTGTCCTGGCTGACGCCCTGGAAGCCGGCCACGATCGCGATGTGGCCCTCGCCGAGCGCCGTCGTGATGCGCCCCGGCGTGACGTCGATGATCCGCGCCTTGCCGTGCACCGAGTCGGTGATAACGCCGGCCTGGCTGCCGGTGAACGAGCGCGCGCTCGCGCCGAGGTTCTGGATGGCCATCGCCAGCAGCGCCATGGAGATCCGCTCCCCCGCGGTGAGCAGCATGTCCAGCTCGCGGCCGGGCGGCAGCGGGCTGACCTGCTGCGCGAGGTCGAGCAGCTCGTCGGTGGTGTCGCCCATCGCGCTGACGACGACGCAGACGTCGTGGCCGTCCTTGCGGGTGGCGACGATGCGCTCGGCCACGCGCTTGATGCGCTCGGCGTCGCTGACGGAGGAACCTCCGTACTTCTGCACCACCAGGCCCATGGGCGGCGATCCTACCGAGCGGCCCTCCTGCGGACGGGTCGCGCGGGTCCGCGGCACCCGCGCGGAGCCCTCAGGCGTCCAGCCGGCGGCGGCCCTCGAAGGCCCGACCGAGCGTCACCTCGTCGGCGTACTCCAGGTCACCGCCCACGGGCAGGCCGCTCGCCAGCCGGCTGACCTGCAGCCCGAGCGGGCCGAGCAGCCGGGCGAGGTACGTGGCGGTCGCCTCGCCCTCGAGGTTCGGGTCGGTGGCGAGGATGACCTCCTGCACGGCGCCGTCCTGCAGCCGCACCATGAGCTCGCGGATGCGCAGGTCGTCCGGCCCGACGCCCTCGATCGGCGAGATCGCGCCGCCGAGCACGTGGTAGCGCCCGCGGAACTCGCGCGTCTTCTCGATCGCGACGACGTCCTTGGGCTCCTCGACCACGCAGATGACCGTGAGGTCGCGCCGCGGGTCGCGGCAGATGCGGCACTCCTCCGCCTCGGCGACGTTGCCGCAGACGCGGCAGAACCGCACCTTCTCCTTGACCTCCGTCAGCGCCGCCGTGAGGCGCCGGACGTCCGCCGGGTCGGCGGCGAGCAGGTGGAAGGCGATGCGCTGGGCGGACTTCGGCCCGACGCCGGGCAGCCGGCCCAGCTCGTCGATGAGGTCCTGGACGGCGCCCTCGTACACGGACTCCCTACATCCCCGGCAGGCCGAGGCCGCCCAGGCCGCCGGTGAGCGGGCCCATCTTGTCGGTGCTGAGCTCCTGCGCCGCGCGCGCGGCGTCGCGGATCGCGGCGACGACGAGGTCCTCGAGGCTCTCGACGTCGTCCGGGTCGACCGCCTTGGGGTCGATCTTCACGCTCTTGACCTCGCCGGCGCCGGAGACGACGGCGGTGACGAGGCCGCCGCCGGCCGTGCCGGTGACCTCGGCCTCGGCGAGCTCCTGCTGCGCGGCGAGCAGCTGCTGCTGCATCTTCTGCGCCTGCTTCATGAGCTGCTGCATGTTCGGCTGGCCAGCACCGGGTCTCATGGCGGCCAGCCTACGGCGCGGCTCAGGCCTCGCTCGTGCCGACGACCCGCCCGCCGAGGTGCTGCTCCACCAGGCGCAGGGCGGCGTCGTCGCCGCGCTCGACCGGGACGTGCACCGCCGGCGCGTCGGGGTCGACCGGCTCGGGCTCGTCGCCGGGGGCGAAGTCGTCGACCGGCGGCG
>DATMKB010000314.1:0-4290 GCA_035553635.1 Mycobacteriales bacterium | reverse complement strand
CAAGCCCGGGATCATGGACTACTCGGAGAAGCCCGACTACGGCCGCGTCGTCGACATCTGCACGAAGGACTCGCTGCGCGAGCTGGCCACCCCGGGCCTGCTGGCGGTGCTGTCGCCGATCGCCGTCGGCTTCGCCCTCGGCTACCAGCCGCTCGGCGCGTTCCTCGCCGGCTCCATCGCGGCCGGCGTGCTCATGGCGGTGTTCCTCGCGAACTCCGGTGGTGCCTGGGACAACGCCAAGAAGCTCGTCGAGGACGGTCACCACGGCGGCAAGGGCTCTGAGGCCCACGCGGCGACCGTCATCGGCGACACCGTCGGCGACCCGTTCAAGGACACCGCGGGCCCGGCCATCAACCCGCTGCTGAAGGTCATGAACCTCGTCGCGCTGCTCGTCGCCCCGAGCGTCGTGCAGTACGGCGTCGGCGAGGATGCGAACCTGGGCGTCCGCCTGGTCGTCACGCTGCTGGCGCTGGCCGGCATCGTCGCGGCGGTGACCGTCAGCAACAAGCGCAGCGTCGCCGGCGCCGTCGAGATCGTCGAGGGCGCGCAGGCCCCGGTCGGCCGCTAGTCCCGCACGTCCGACGGCCCGGTCCCCTCGCGGGGGCCGGGCCGTCGTGCGTCCTCCGGACACCGGGGGAGGAGCCGGGCGAGAACCGCCCAGGAGGACCATGGCGCGCGGCGCCGCGGAGGTCCATGCTGCGGGCACCCGCCGTCCTGCTCCGAGGTGCCGCCGTGTCCGCTCGCCTGCTCGCCCGCTCCGCCGCGCTCGCCCGCTCCGCCGCGCTCGCCGGGGCTGCTCTCGTCGGCGCCCTGCTCGTCACGCCGTCGGCCGCCGCCGACGACCGGGGCGCCTACATCGTCGTGCTGAAGGACTCCGTGCCGCGGGCGTCCTCGGTCGCCGCCGAGCACCGGCGCGCGCACGGGGCGGAGGTGTCGTTCACCTACGAGTCGGCGCTCAAGGGCTACGCCGCCCGGCTCACCGGCACGGCGCTGGCCGAGGTCCGTCGCGACAAGCGGGTCGCCCACGTCGAGGCCGACGGCGCCGTGAGCAAGGCCGAGCTCGTCACGCAGACCGGCGCGACCTGGGGCCTCGACCGCCTCGACGACCGCACGCTGGACAAGGACGGCAGCTACGCGTACGACGGGACCGGCGCGGGCGTCACGGCCTACGTCATCGACACGGGCATCGCGCCGCACGCCGACTTCGGCACCCGCCTGGCCGAGGGCTTCTCGAGCATCGCGGACGGTCGCGGCACCGTCGACTGCGACGGCCACGGCACGCACGTCGCCGGAACGGTCGGGAGCGCGACGTGGGGCGTGGCGAAGGCCGTCACGCTCGTGCCGGTGCGCGTCCTCGACTGCAACGGCTCCGGCACCTGGTCGGGCGTCATCGCCGGCGTCGACTGGGTCCGGGCGAACGCCGTGCAGCCCGCGGTGGCCAACATGAGCCTGGGTGGTGGCGCCAACAGCGCGGTCGACACGGCCGTCGCCGACCTCGTCACCTCCGGCGTCCCCACCGCCGTCGCTGCCGGCAACGGCAACCAGGCCGGCAAGGCGCAGGACGCCTGCGGGTACTCGCCCGCCCGGGTCCCGGGCGCCCTGACCGTGGGGGCCACCACCTCGTCCGACGCCAAGGCCTCCTTCTCGAACTACGGCTCCTGCGTCGACCTGTTCGCGCCGGGCGTCGGGATCACCTCGACCTGGCTCGGCGGAGGGACGAGCAGCATCAGCGGCACCTCCATGGCCTCGCCGCACGTGGCCGGCGCCGTGGCGCTGCTCCTCGAGAAGGGCAGCGCGGCCCCCGCGGACGCGGTCAAGGCGGCGGCGACGAAGAACATCGTCACCTCCTCCAGCACGCCGGCGAACAACGACCTGCTGCACACGAGCGACCTCGCCGACCCTGGCCTGTGGAGCGACGGCACGACGAGCGGCGGCAAGCCCGGCGGCGGCAAGAAGTAGGCGGCTAGCGTCGGGCCGGTGACCCTGCCCGACGTCGACGCCCTCCTTCCCGGTGCCGCGCAGGTACGCGAGGCCCTCGCCGACGCCGGCTGGTCCGCCGCCGCGCTCGACGAGCGGCTGGGCCCGGGCGCCCGCACGCACCTCGACCGGGACGAGCTCGCGCCGCTGCTGCGCCGCACGCGCGGGGGCGACGCGCTCGACGTCCTCGCCCGGCTGCTCGTCGTCGGGGTGCCCGACGAGCGGGCCGAGCGCGTGGGCGTCCCGGCCGGCTGGCTCGAGCCGGACGGCTCGGCGAAGGTCCGCCTCCAGCCGGTGGTGCACGACGGCGTCGAGGTCGTCTGCGCCCACGACCCGGGGCGGGCGGCCACGGGCGTGCAGCGCGACCAGGTGCTCGGCGTCGGCGCCGCCAGCCTCACCCTCGCGGCCGCGACGCCGCGCGACCGCGTCGGGCGCACCCTCGACCTGGGCTGCGGCGGGGGCGTGCAGGCGCTGCTCGCCGACGACCACAGCGACGTCGTCGTGGCCACCGACCGCAACCCGCGGGCCGTCGCGCACGCCCGGCTGTCGGCGGCGCTGTCCGGCGCCGAGCTCGACGGCCGCGCCGGCGACCTGCTCGAGCCGGTGGCGGGCGAGCGCTTCGACCTCGTCGTGAGCAACCCGCCCTTCGTCGTCGGGCCCGGCGCCCGCTACACCTACCGCGACGCCGGCCTCGACGGCGACGACGTCAGCCGCCGCCTGGTGCAGGAGGTGCCGGGCGTCCTCGCCGACGGCGGCACCGCCGTCCTGCTCGCGAACTGGCTGCACGTCGAGGGCGAGGACGGCGACGAGCGGGTGCGCTCGTGGTTCGCGGGCACCGGCTGCGACGGCTGGGTGGTGCAGCGCGAGCTCGCGGCGCCCGAGGACTACGTCACCGCGTGGCTGCGCGACACCGACGAGGACCCCCGCTTCGACGCCCTCTTCGACGCGTGGACCGGCTGGTTCACCGAGCGCCGCGTCGAGGCGGTGGCGTTCGGCATCGTCGCGCTGCGGCGCAGCGGTCGTGAGCGCGTGGTGCTCGAGGAGGTCGACCAGCCGACGGCGGCCGCCTGGGGCGAGCAGGTCGCCGCGCGCTTCGCCGCGATGGACCTGCTCGAGACCGACCTGCTGGCCCAGCCGCTGCGCCTGCGCGACGACGTCCGGCTGCTGAGCACCGAGCGCCCGGTCGACGGCGACTGGCACCCGGTGGCCCTGCGGCTGGTGCAGGAGGCCGGCCTGCGCTGGTCCGGCGGCCTCGACCACTACGGGGCGGCGATGCTCGCCGGCTGCGACGGCACCCGCCCGCTCGCGGCGTCGGTGCAGGTCCTCGCGGCGGCCACGGGGCTGTCGGCGGGCGAGGCGGCCGAGCAGGTGCTGCCCGTCGTGCGGCGGCTCGTCGAGCAGGGCTTCCTCGTCGTCTGAGGGGCGGACCGGCACCCGCCCGGCGACGTCCCGGCGGCGTCCTCAGGCACACTCGGGACGTCGCCGTCGTTCGACAGGCGGACCTCCGGCGGGCAACACTGCCGCCGCCCCCTCCCCGCAAGAGCCCTGGAGCGCCGTGCCCGACACCGAGACCGCCACTGCAGACGCAGCCCCCGCTGCGCCGCGCGGGAGGTCGGCGGGCGGCAAGCGCCTGGTCATCGTCGAGTCGCCGGCCAAGGCCAAGAAGATCGCCAGCTTCCTCGGCCCCGGCTACACGGTCGAGTCGAGCATCGGCCACATCCGCGACCTGCCGGGCAAGCGCAACCCGGTGCCGGAGAGCCACAAGGGGCTGAAGTGGGCCCGGCTGGGCGTCGACGTCGACAACGGGTTCGCCACCCTGTACGTCGTCAACGCCGACAAGCGCGAGCAGGTGAGCAAGCTCAAGAGCCTGCTCAAGGAGTGCGACGAGCTCTTCCTCGCCACCGACGAGGACCGCGAGGGCGAGGCGATCGCCTGGCACCTGCTGGAGATCCTCAAGCCCAAGGTGCCGGTGCGCCGGATGGTCTTCCACGAGATCACCCCCCAGGCCATCCAGCGGGCCGTCGACGAGCCGCGCGAGCTCGACCGGGCGCTCGTCGACGCCCAGGAGACCCGCCGCATCCTCGACCGCCTCTACGGCTACGAGGTCAGCCCGGTCCTGTGGCGCAAGGTCATGCCGGGCCTGTCCGCCGGCCGCGTGCAGTCGGTGGCCACCCGCGTCATCGTCGAGCGCGAGCGGGCCCGCATGCGCTTCGTGCAGGCGGAGTACTGGGACGTCGAGGGCTCCTTCACCAAGCAGGCCGAGGGCTTCAGCGCGACGCTCGTGGCGCTCGACGGCCGGCGGCTGGCCACCGG
>DATMKB010000313.1:0-5221 GCA_035553635.1 Mycobacteriales bacterium | reverse complement strand
CCGCCCATCGGCGGGCGGGCCGGGTAGTCCTCGTAGTCGACGAGCCCGTCGGTGTGCGCGCGGTCCAGGCCGGTCTGCACGTCGAGACCGGCGAAGGAGGCGTCGTCCTCGGCGAGCAGGTCGCGCACGCCGCTGCCCTGGTTGGTCGCGGCGTAGGCGACGATCCCGCCGAGCAGGAGCACGAGGACCGCCGTGACGGCGACCGTTCCCCACGGGAACGGCTTCTTGACCTGGACGGCCGCGGCCCTGCCCCGTCCGGCGGTGCCGGGGGCGGGCTTGCGGTTGCGCTTGGACATGCCGGTCCGATCTGTGGGCTCGAGGGCGGTGCGGGACGTCCCCGGGAGGACGAGCGGCGGCCGGCCGCGGTTCCTCCGCGGGGCGCGAGGAGTCTATTCGCGAGCGCGCGAGCGATAGCCTGGACCGGTGACCCCCGACCAGCTCGGCGCCGCCGTGCGCGCCGCCGTCGCCGCCGCGGTCGAGGCCGGAGAGCTCGCCGTCGAGGTGCCCGCCGAGGTCGCCGTCGAGCGCCCCCGCAGCAAGGACCACGGCGACTACGCCACGAACGTCGCCCTCAAGCTCGCCAAGGCCGCCGGCCGCCCGCCCCGCGAGGTGGCCGAGGTCGTCGCCGCCCGCCTGCGCGCCGCCGACGGCGTCGCGGCGGTCGACGTCGCGGGCCCGGGCTTCCTCAACGTCCGCCTCGCCGAGGAGGCGCTGGGCCGCGTCGCGGTCGAGGTCGTCGCGGCGGGGGCCGGCTACGGCCGCAACGACGCGCTCGCGGGCACCGCCGTCAACGTCGAGTTCGTCAGCGCCAACCCGACCGGGCCGATCCACGTCGGCGGCGTGCGGTGGGCCGCGGTGGGCGACGCCCTGGCGCGGCTGCTCGAGGCGTCCGGCGCCCGGGTCACCCGCGAGTACTACGTCAACGACGCCGGCGTGCAGATCGACCGCTTCGCCGCCTCGCTGCTCGCCGCGGCGAAGGGGGAGCCGACCCCCGAGGACGGCTACGCCGGCGCGTACGTCGGCGAGTGGGCGCAGCGCGTGCTCGAGCGCGAGCCCGACCTGCTCGAGCGCGCCGACGCCCTCGAGCGCTTCCGCGTGCTCGGCCTGCAGGTGGCGCTCGAGGAGATCCGCGGCGCGCTGTCGTCGTTCGGCGTCGACTTCGACGTCTGGTTCAGCGAGCTGTCGCTCAAGGGGTCCGGCGCCGTCGAGCGCGCGCTCGACCGGCTGCGCGAGCAGGGCCACGTCTACGAGTCCGACGGCGCCGTCTGGCTGCGCACCACCGACTTCGGCGACGACAAGGACCGCGTCCTCGTCAAGAGCGACGGCAGCGGCACCTACTTCCTGTCCGACGCCGCCTACTACGTCGACAAGCGCGAGCGCGGCTTCGACGTGTGCCTCTACATGCTCGGCGCCGACCACCACGGGTACGTGCGGCGCCTGCAGGCGCTCGCGGCGTGCGCCGGCGACGACCCCGAGAAGAACATCGAGGTGCTCATCGGGCAGCTCGTCAACGTCCTGAAGGACGGCGAGCCGGTGCGCATGAGCAAGCGCGCGGGCAACATCCTCACCCTCGAGGACGTCGTCGAGCTCACCGGCGCCGACGCCGCCCGGTACACCCTGGCCCGCTCCAGCACCGACTCCACGCTCGACCTCGACGTCGACCTCGTCACCCGGCAGACGTCCGAGAACCCCGTCTTCTACGTGCAGTACGCGGCCACCCGGGCGGCGTCGATCCTGCGCGGCGCGGCCGAGCTGGGCATCGCCGAGCCCGACCCGGCCGAGGTCGACGTGTCGCTGCTGGCCCACCCGATCGAGGGCGAGCTGCTCAAGGCGCTCGCGGAGTTCCCGCACGTCGTCGCCACGGCCGCGCAGCTGCGCGAGCCGCACCGCGTCGCCCGCTACCTGGAGGAGAAGGTGGCCAAGGGGGCGCAGCGCTGGTTCGACGAGAAGGTCGAGTGCCGCGTGCTGCCGCGCGGCGACGACCCCGTCGAGCCCGTGCACGTCGCCCGCCTGCTGCTGTGGCGCGCCACCCGCACCGTCCTCGAGAACGGGCTGCGCCTGCTCGGCGTCAGCGCGCCGGAGCGGATGTGACCGCGCTGCAGCACCGGCCGGGCACCGACCTCGAGCCGGTCGTCTGGCCCGCCACCGCCGAGCGCGCCGACGACGGCGCCCTGCGGCTCGGCGGCGTCGACGTCCGCGAGCTCGCGGCCGAGTTCGGCACGCCCGCCTACGTGCTCGACGAGGCCGACTTCCGCGCGCGCTGCCGGGAGTGGCGCGGCGCCTTCGACGGCGCCGACGTCTACTACGCCGCCAAGGCGTTCCTGTGCACCGCGGTCGCCCGGTGGGTGGCCGAGGAGGGCCTGTCGATCGACGTCTGCACGGGCGGCGAGCTCGCGGTCGCGCTGCGCGGCGGCGTGCCGGCCGAGCGCATCCTGTTCCACGGCAACAACAAGTCGCTGCGCGAGATCGAGCGCTCCGTCGAGGTGGGCGTCGGGCGCTTCGTCGTCGACTCCTTCGACGACCTCGAGCGGGTCGCCGCCGTCGCGGCCCGGCGGGGCGCCCGCCAGCGCTGCTACGTCCGCGTCACGCCGGGCGTCGAGGCGCACACGCACGAGTACGTGCAAACCGGCCAGGAGGACCAGAAGTTCGGCTTCTCCCTCGCGAGCGGTGCCGCCGCCGAGGCCGTGCGCCGGGTGCTGGCCGAGCCGTCGCTCGAGCTCGTCGGGCTGCACTGCCACATCGGGTCGCACATCTTCGACGTCCACGGCTTCAAGCTCGCCGCGCACCGGATGGTCGGGATGCTCGCCGCCGTCCGCGACGAGCACGGCGTCGTGCTGCCCGAGCTCGACCTCGGCGGCGGCCAGGGCATCGCCTACACCGCGGCCGACGACCCGATGGACGTGCACGAGTACGCCGACGGGCTGCGGCGCATCGTCGAGAAGGAGTGCGCGGCCGTCGGGCTGCCGGTGCCGCGCCTGGCGGTCGAGCCGGGCCGCGCCATCAGCGGCCCCACCACCGTGACGCTCTACGAGGTGGGCACGGTCAAGGAGCTGCCCGGGCTGCGCACCTACGTCAGCGTCGACGGCGGCATGAGCGACAACATCCGCACCGCGCTGTACGACGCCCGCTACACGGCCGTGCTCGCGAACCGCACGAGCGGCGCCGAGCCGGCCAACGTCACGCTGTGCGGCAAGCACTGCGAGAGCGGCGACATCGTGGCCCACGACGTCCCGCTGCCCGACGACCTCGCCGTCGGCGACCTCGTGGCGGTGCCGGCGAGCGGTGCCTACCACCGCTCCATGGCGAGCAACTACAACCACGTGCCCCGCCCCCCTGTGGTCGCCGTCCGCGACGGCCGCGCCCGGGTGGTCGTGCGGCGCGAGACCGAGGACGACCTTCTGGCTCTCGACGTGGAGGTGTGACGGCGTGACCCGCCGCCTGCAGGTGCTGTTCCTGCTCTCGCTGGTCGGGGTGCTGCTGGCCGTCGGCGTCGTCGTCGGCGAGCTCGCCGGCCCGGTGGCCGCCGCGGTGTACGGCGCCGCGGTGCTCGCGCTGCTGGTCGTCGGAGCCGTGCGCGCCCGCCGCGCGGTGGCCGCCCGCCGGCCGGTGCAGCACTGCTCGTGCTGCGACGGCGACCACGCCGCCCCGGTGCAGGTCGTCTGATGGGCCAGCCGCTGCGCGTCGCGCTGCTCGGCTGCGGCACCGTCGGTGCCGAGGTCGTGCGGCTGCTGCACACCTCCGGCGACGACCTCGCCGCCCGCGTCGGGGCCCCGCTCGAGCTCGCCGGCATCGCCGTGCGCCGGCTCGGCCGCGCCCGCGACCTGCCGGTGCCCGACGAGCTGTTCACCACCGACGCCGAGGGCCTGGTCACCCGCGACGACGTCGACCTCGTCGTCGAGGTCATCGGCGGCATCGAGCCGGCCCGCGGCCTCATCCTGTCGGCGCTCGAGCGCGGCCGCAGCGTCGTCACCGCGAACAAGGCGCTGCTGGCCGAGGACGGCGCCGCGCTGCACGCCGCCGCCGAGCGCGGCGGCGCCGACCTGTACTACGAGGCGAGCGTCGCGGGCGCCATCCCGCTGCTGCGCCCGCTGCGCGAGTCGCTGGCCGGCGACGACGTGCGCCGGGTGCTCGGCATCGTCAACGGCACCACGAACTTCATCCTCACGCGCATGGACGAGCAGGGCTCCGGCTTCGCCGACGCCCTCGACGAGGCCACCGCGCTCGGCTACGCCGAGGCCGACCCCACCGCCGACGTCGAGGGCTTCGACGCCGCCGCGAAGGCCGCGATCCTCGCGGGCCTGGCGTTCCACACCACGGTGGTCGCCGCCGACGTGCACCGCGAGGGCATCACGGAGGTCACCGCCGCCGACGTCGCGAGCGCCAAGGCGATGGGCTGCGTGGTCAAGCTGCTGGCCATCGCGGAGAAGGACGGCGGAGCGGTCACCGCCCGCGTGCACCCGGCGATGATCCCGCGCACCCACCCGCTGGCCAGCGTCCGCGAGGCCTACAACGCGGTGTTCGTCGAGGCGGCCAGCGCCGGTCGGCTCATGTTCTACGGGCCGGGCGCGGGCGGCGCCCCGACCGCGAGCGCGGTGCTCGGCGACCTCGTGGCGGTCGCCCGCAACGCCGTCGCGGGCGCCCGGGGCACCGGGCAGAGCGCCTCCTTGTACAGGACCGCCGACCTGCGGGTGCGGCCCATGGGCGAGGTCGTCACGCGGTACCACATCAGCCTCGACGTCGCCGACAAGGCGGGCGTCCTCGCCGCCGTCGCGAACGCCTTCGCGGCGCGCGACGTCTCGTTGCGCACCGTGCGCCAGGAGGGGCACGGCGACGACGCCAGCCTGGTGGTCGTCACGCACACCGCCACCGACGCCGCGCTGTCGGCCGTCGTCGAGGACCTGCGCCGCCTCGACAGCGTCCGCGCCGTTGCGAGCGTCATGCGCGTCGAGGGGGAGTCATGACGGCACCGGTGCTCGCGCGCGCGGGGTGGCGCGGCCTCATCGAGGAGTACCGCGACCGGCTGCCGGTCACGACGTCGACGCCGGTGGTGACGCTGCACGAGGGCGCGACGCCACTGGTCTACGCGTGCGTGCTGTCCGACCTCACCGGCGCCCGCGTGCGGCTCAAGGTCGAGGGCGCGAACCCCACCGGGTCGTTCAAGGACCGCGGCATGACGATGGCCATCAGCAAGGCCGTCGAGGCCGGCTCGCAGGCGGTCATC
>DATMKB010000312.1:0-3889 GCA_035553635.1 Mycobacteriales bacterium | reverse complement strand
CGACGCCGTCGAGCAGGCCCGCGCCGCCGTGGCGCACGACGTCGGGCCGGGGTGGGACGACGCCCTGGACGCCGCCGCGGCGCACCGCCGGTGGTGGCTCGACCAGTGGCCGGAGGGCGCGCCGCACGTGCTCGGGCTGCTGGCGCAGGACGTGCAGGAGGCGGTGCACGCGCGCGACCCGTCGTGGCCGGTGTGCCCCGAGCCGACCTGCCCGGAGCGCGGCCGGCACGCCCTGTTCGTCGAGCCCGACCTGGGGCCGGACCCGTTCTGGACGTGCCTGGAGACGGGGCTGCCCGTCGCGGCGGTCGGTCAGCTGCCCGGGCAGTAGACGGCGGCGCACAGGGCGTCGTCGGGGTCGACCGCCCAGCGGCCGTCGCGCCGCACGAGCGGGACGGCCAGCCGCTGCTCGTCGTCGCCGCGCACGAGGACGACGGCGACCTCCGCGCGGTCGCCGGTGACGCGCGCCGACCGCGGGGCGACGTCGACGTCGGGCCGCTCGCGCGCCTCCTCGGTGGCGTCCCGCAGGTCGCGGCAGCCGCGGTCGTCGAGCGCGATGGTGCCGAGCTCCCGGTAGCCGGTGCAGTCGCCGTAGACGGCGGCGCCGGTCCAGGCGACGGCCGTGCCCTCGGGCGTGCGCAGCCGGCGCAGGTCGACCGCCGCGGTGACGCCCACCACCAGCGCCACGCCGAGGCAGACGGCGACCAGGCTCACCGGACCCCGCCGAGCGGTGGCCGCGCGGCGCGACTCGTGCTGCGCCTCGAGCCGGGCGTAGGCCCGCTCCAGCCGGTCGTCGTCCACCGGACCAGTCTGCCTGCCGCGAGCGGCGCCCAACGGTCGCGTCACCTCGATGGTCGTGAGAGCGGATCCGCACTCCGGGCGGTCCCGGAGTGCGGATCGCGCATCACGATCAGCGGGACGGGGGCCTCAGCGCAGCGACGCCGCCACCGGCGCCAGCGCCGCCCAGTCGTCGACGGGCACGTCGAACAGGTCGGCGCCGAGCACCTGCAGGCAGACGTGGTCGGCGCCGGCGTCGAGGTGCTCGCGCACCCGCGCGACGATCGCGTCCTCGCCGCCCACCACCATCGCGCTCTTGAGCCGGTCGCTGCCGCCGCGGACGGCGTCGTCCTCGGAGAAGCCCTGGCGGAGCCACGAGGCGCGGTAGTTCGGCAGCCCGGTGTAGACCTCCAGGTGCCAGTGCGCGCGCTCGCGGACGACGTCGGGGTCGGCGGAGAGCACGACCGCCTGCTCGACGGCGAGCAGCGGTCCTTCGCCGAGCACCTCGCGCGCCTGCGCCGTGTGCTCCGGCGTCGTCAGGTAGGGGTGCGCGCCGGCGGCGCGGTCGCGCGCGAGCTCGAGCATCCTCGGCCCGAGCGCGGCGAGCACGCGCGGCGCCGGCTCGGCCGGCGCCGAGACCCACGGGGCGGCGTCCATCGCGTCGAGGTACTCGCGCACCGCCTGCACGGGCTTGCCGTAGGCGTGGCCGCGCATCCGCTCGACGAGCGGGGCGTGGCTGGCGCCGAGCCCGAGCACGAAGCGCCCGGGGTGCAGCGCCGCGAGCAGCCGCGAGGCGCCCGCGGCCGCGACGGCGTCACGGCCGTAGACGCTCGCGATGCCGGTGGCCACCGCCATCCGCGACGACGACGCCAGGTACAGCTGCGCGGCGGTGAGCGCCTCGCGGCCGTACGCCTCGCCGAACCACAGGGCGTCCCAGCCCTGCGCGTCCAGCGCGCCGACGACGTCGGGCACCTCGGCGACGGGGACGCTCTCGAGCGCCGCCGTCCACAGCCCGACCGGGCCGGGGAGGATCACCCGTAGACGAGCCGGGTGACCCACTCCGCGACGAGCGCGGGCTTGCTCTCGCCCTCGATCTCGACGGTGTAGGTCTTGGTGACCTGCAGCGTGTTCGGGTCCTTCTGGTCGACGCCGGTGAGGGTGCTGCGCGCGCGGATGCGCGAGCCGACCTTCACCGGGTTGACGAAGCGGACCTTCTCGAAGCCGTAGTTGACGCCCATGACGATGCCGTTGAGCCGGCTCATGTCCTGCGGCACCGACTCGGCCAGCTTGGTGAGCAGCGACAGCGTGAGGAAGCCGTGCGCGATCGGCACGCCCCACGGCGAGAGCGTCTTGCACTGCTCCGGGTCGACGTGGATGAACTGGTGGTCCTCGGTGACGTCGGCGAAGGCGTTGATGCGGGCCTGGTCGATCTCGATCCACTCGCCGGCGCCCTCCTCCTCGCCCAGGGCCTTCGAGAAGAGCTCGTACGCCTGCTCGCCGTTCGTCGCCATGCGGTGCGTTCCTCCATCGCTCGGGTGTGCCGCGATCCTCCCAGACCTCCGCGACCGGACCCTCGCGACCCCGGGACAGGGTGCCCTCCGGAGGTCCGGCGCCCGCCCGCCGGGAGGGTCAGCGCACGCGCACCGGGGCGCCGACCTCCAGCACGCCGGGCACCTCCACCCGGGCGTTGATGCCGAGCACGCCGGCCCGCTCCCGCAGGAACCACCGCAGGAGCGCGGGGTCGCGGCGCGCGCCGCCCGGCTCCCAGGTCGGGATGGTGCACCGCTTGCACGGGTGCAGCAGCCGCAGGACGACGTCGCCGACGTGCAGCGCCCGGCCCTCCCAGCCGTCCTCGGCGAACGCCTCGGCGTCGAGCGCGAGGTGCAGGTTGGTGCGCCACCGGCGGTCGTCGAGCGGCGCGCCGTAGCCGGCCTCGGTGGCGTCGTGGGTGGCCTGCGTCGTGACGAGCACGGAGTCGACGAGGTCGGCGTAGCGCCCGCGGGGCGCGAGGTCGACCGGCACGCCGAGGTCGTCGGAGAGCACCTCGCGCAGGCCGTCGTCGGACCAGTGCCAGAGCCGGCCGTCGGGGGCGGTGAGGACCGGCTCGTCGTCGTCACCGGGAGCGGCCGACCAGCGCAGGACGCCCGGCACCGACCGCGCCGAGACCACGTGACCGTCGCGCAGCGGCCGCCGGTCGAGCAGGGCGTGCACCCGGTCGCCGGCCAGCCCGTGCCGGTCGGCGGCGACGGCGTCGACCGGCGTGCCGCCGCCCATGGACTTCACCGGCCAGACCGTGAGCCCGCGGACCTCGCCCGCGGCCGTCACGCCCCCGCCCAGACGGTGCGGCCCTTGCCGTCGCGCTTGGCGTCGTACATCGCGGCGTCGGCGGCCGCCACCATCGCGTCGACGCCGTCCGGCGGGGTCGCGAAGGTCACGGCGCCGATGCTCGACCCGAGGGGCCCGGCCGGCCCCTCGACGCCGTCGAGGGCGGCGCGCACGCGGGCGAGCACCGCGGCGGCCTCGTCGCGGCCGGTGCCGGGCATGAGCACGGCGAACTCGTCGCCGCCCAGGCGCGCCACGGTGTCGGTGGCACGGACCGCTCCGGCGACGGTGGCGGCGGTGCGCCGCAGGAGCTCGTCGCCGGCCGCGTGGCCGAGGCGGTCGTTGACGGCCTTGAAGTCGTCGAGGTCGAGGTAGGCGACGGTGACCGGCCGGCCGGTGCGGGCGACCGCGTGGCGGGCGGCCTCGGCCAGCTCGTAGAACGAGCGGGTGTTCGCCAGCCCGGTGAGCGGGTCGGTGCGGCCGAGCGCGCCCTCGCGCGTGGCGTCCTGCCGCAGGGCGGTCACCAGCGCCACGACGACGAGGAACACCCCCGCCCGCATGACGGCGTTGGCGGCGGCCACCGCGAGGTCCTGGTAGACCGGCGCCGGCCGCAGCACGTCCAGCGCGCACCACACCACCGGCGAGGCGACGGCGAGCAGCGCGATGGCGGCCAGCAGCAGGACGGCGCCGAGCAGCACCACCGGGCGGCGGGTGCCGGCGAGGGCGCCCGAGAGCCGGCGGAAGCCGTCCTCGAGCCGTACCGCGTCCACCCCCACCCCCACCGCGCCAGTCT
>DATMKB010000311.1:0-9960 GCA_035553635.1 Mycobacteriales bacterium | reverse complement strand
GTCGGGGCTGATCTCGTGCGGGTTGCCGCCCGGGTACTGCGGCGTGTTCGGCCCCTTGCGGTTGACGGTGCCGATGGGGTGCACGGGCGGCAGGTAGACGACGTCGAAGCCCATGTCGGCGACGGCGGGCAGCCGCTCCATCGCCGTGCGGAACGTGCCGCTGCGCAGGACGCCGTCGGCGTCGGGCGCCGCGCCCTCGCTGCGCGGGAAGAACTCGTACCAGGAGCCGAAGAGCGCGCGGCGGCGGTCGACCCACGTCGTGCGCTGCTCGCCCTGGGTCACCAGCCGGCGCACCGGGTGCGCGCTGAGCAGGGTGACGAGCTCGCGGTCGAGGGCCTCGGCCATGCGGTCGCCCGGCTCGCGGGAGGTGTCGCGCAGGACGTCGACGACCGAGAGCACCCGCAGCCGGTCGCCCTTGTCGACCGTGCGCGGCAGCGCGCCGGCGGCCTCCTCGTAGAGGCGCGCGCCCTCCTCGAGCATGACCTCGACGTCGACGCCGGCCTCGACCTTGATGGGGGCGTCGTGCCACCACGTGCCGAGCGGGTCGTCCCAGGCCTCGACGACCCAGGTCCAGAGGCCCTCGGCGTCGAACACCACCTCCGCGGACCAGCGGTCGGTGCCCGGGGCGCCGGGGGCCATCCGCAGGGGCGGCAGCGCCGTGCCGTCCGGCCGCGTGACCGCCACGGTCGCCGCGACGGCGTCGTGCCCCTCGCGGAAGACGGTGGCCTCCACGCGGACGGCCTCGCCCTCGACGGCCCGGGACGGGTACCGCCCGCACGAGACCGTGGGGCGGACGTCAGTGATCGCGAGTCTCCCTACCACCCCGCCGACCGTACCCAGGAGTCCCGACTCGGAACGCGCACGGCGGACCTGCCGGTCACGAGCGCCCAGGACCGGACGAACGGGCCTTGTGCCGGTGCGACGGGCCACTAGGGTCGGCCGCGTGAGAGCCCTCCGCCGCATGACCGTCCGCCTCGCGCTGCCCGCCGCGCTGCAGCCGCTGTCCGAGCTCGTCATGAACCTGCGCTGGTCCTGGAACCCCGCGTCGCTGGACCTGTTCCGCGAGGTCGACCCCGACGCCTGGGAGGCCGTCGGGCAGGACCCGGTCCGCCTGCTCGGCGAGGTCTCGCCGGAGCGGCTGTCCGCGCTCGCGGCCGACCAGGACTTCCTCGACCGGCTGCGGGCCGCGCACGCCGACCTGCAGGACTACCTGGGCCGCCCGCGCTGGTACCAGGGCCTGAAGGACGCGCCGCGGTCCATCGCCTACTTCTCGCCGGAGTTCGGCATCACCGAGGTGCTGCCGCAGTACTCCGGCGGTCTCGGCATCCTCGCCGGCGACCACCTCAAGGCGGCCTCCGACCTCGGCGTGCCCATCGTCGGCGTCGGTCTGCTCTACCGTGCCGGCTACTTCAAGCAGTCGCTCAACGCCGAGGGCTGGCAGCAGGAGCGCTACCCGCCGCTCGACCCGTACGGCCTGCCGCTGACGCTGCTGACCGGCACCGACGGCGCGCCGCTGACCGTGGCGGTGGAGCTGCCCGGCCGCACCCTGCACGCGCAGGTGTGGAAGGCCCAGGTCGGCCGCGTCCCCCTGCTGCTGCTCGACTCCGACGTCGAGCTCAACGGCGACGCCGAGCGCCAGGTCACCGACCGCCTGTACGGCGGCGGCACCGACCACCGCCTGCACCAGGAGCTGCTGCTCGGCGTCGGCGGCGTCCGGGCGATCCGCGCCTGGTGCGCGCTGACCGGCGAGCCGGAGCCGGAGGTGTTCCACACCAACGAGGGCCACGCCGGCTTCCTCGGGGTCGAGCGCGTCCGCGAGCTCGTCGCCACCGGGCTGTCCTTCGACGAGGCGAAGGAGGCCGTCCGGGCCGGCACGGTCTTCACGACGCACACCCCGGTGCCCGCGGGCATCGACCGCTTCCCGCGCGAGCTCGTCGCCCGGTACTTCAGCGACACGCCGTCGGTGCCCGTCGGGCGGGTGCTCGAGCTCGGCGCCGAGGACGACCCCGACGTCTTCAACATGGCGCACATGGGCCTGCGCATGGCGCAGCGCCGCAACGGCGTCGCGAAGCTGCACGGCATCGTCAGCCGCGAGATGTTCTCCGAGCTCTGGCCGGGCTTCCCGTCCGACGAGGTGCCCATCACCTCGGTGACGAACGGCGTGCACGCGCCGACGTGGGTGGCGCGCGAGGTCTTCGAGCTGGGCGAGCGGGCCGCGGGCAAGCAGCTCGTCGAGGAGGCGCAGGGCTGGGAGGCCATCGCCTCCATCCCGCCGCAGGAGGTCTGGGCCACCCGGCGCGCGCTGCGCACGCGGCTCGTCGAGGAGGTGCGCCGCCGGCTGCGCGAGTCGTGGCTGCAGCGCGGCGCGTCGTCGGCCGAGCTCGGCTGGGTCGACAGCGTCTTCGACCCCGACGTGCTGACGATGGGCTTCGCCCGCCGGGTGCCGTCCTACAAGCGCCTCACCCTCATGCTCCGCGACCCGGAGCGGCTGCGCGCGCTGCTGCTCGACGAGGAGCGGCCGGTGCAGCTCGTCATCGCCGGCAAGTCGCACCCCGCCGACGACGGCGGCAAGCAGCTCATCCAGGACATGGTCCGCTTCGCCGACCGGCACGACGTGCGCCACCGCATCGTGTTCCTGCCGGACTACGACATCGGCATGGCGCGCTACCTGTACTGGGGCTGCGACGTCTGGCTCAACAACCCGCTGCGCCCGCTCGAGGCCTGCGGCACGAGCGGCATGAAGGCCGCGCTCAACGGCGGCCTCAACCTCTCCATCCGCGACGGGTGGTGGGACGAGATGTACGACGGCGAGAACGGCTGGGCCATCCCCACCGCCGACGGCGTCGAGGACCCCGAGCGCCGCGACGACCTCGAGGCGTCGGCGTTCTACGAGCTCGTCGAGAAGCAGGTGCGCACCCGCTTCTACGACCGCGACGAGCAGGGCGTCCCGCTGCGCTGGATCGAGATGGTCCGCCACACGCTGCAGACCACCGGCCCGAAGGTGCTGGCGAGCCGCATGGTGCGCGACTACGTGCACCAGCTCTACACGCCGGCGGCGCAGGCCTCGCGGGCGCTGTCGGCGTCGTCGCACGGGCCGGCCAAGGAGCTCGCCGGCTGGCGCTCCGACGTCGTGCAGCGCTGGAGCGGCGTGCGGGTCGCGCACGTCGAGACCTCCGGCGTCGGCGACACCCCCGAGGTCGGCACGGTGCTCGAGGTGCGCGCGAGCGTCGACCTCGCCGGCCTGTCGCCCGACGACGTCACCGTGCAGGTCGCGTCCGGCCGCGTCGACGAGGCCGACCTGCTCACGTCGCCGCGGTACGCGCCGCTGTCGCACGCCGGCACCGGTGACGACGGCCTGCACCGCTTCGAGGGCAGCGTCCCGCTCGAGCGGGCCGGTGCCTTCGGCTACACCGTGCGCGTCCTGCCGCACCACGAGCTGCTGCCGGGCGACGCCGACCTGGGGCTCATGACGACGGCCTGACGGCCCCCCGCGCGGACCGGCCTGCTGCGGCGGGCCGGTCCGCGCGCAGCAGCAGCACGGTGCGGCCGGGCACGACGACGGTCGCGCCGCCGGCGTGGACGGCGCCCGCGCTGCCGTCCTCGGCGTCGGTGTCGACCTCGACGGTCCAGCGGTCGGCCCAGGGCCGTCCCGGCAGCACGACGTCGGCCGGGTCGGCGCCCAGGTGCAGCAGGACGAGGAAGCTGTCGTCGACCACGCGCTCGCCGCGGCGGCCGCGGCTGCGGATGCCGTCGCCGTCGAGGTGCATGCCGAGCACCTTCACGCCGGGGTCGAACCAGTCGTCGTCGTCGAGCTCCTGCCCGTCGGCGCCGAACCACGTCAGGTCCTTGACCGGCCCGGCCTCCACCGGCCGGCCGAGGAAGAACGTCGGCTGCCGGAACACCGGGTGCGTGCGGCGCAGTGCGAGCAGCCGGGTGACGAGCGCGGTGAGGTCGCGCGCGTCCGGGCCGCCGTCCCACGGCATCCAGGACAGCGGGCCGTCCTGGCAGTAGGCGTTGTTGTTGCCCCACTGCGTGCGGCGCACCTCGTCGCCCATCGACAGCATCGGCACGCCGGCCGAGAGCAGCAGCGTGGCGAGCAGGTTCCGCGCCTGCCGCCGGCGCAGCGCGGTCACCGCGCGGTCGTCGGTCTCGCCCTCGACGCCGCAGTTCCACGACCTGTTGTGGTCGTCGCCGTCGCGGTTCTCCTCGCCGTTCGCGAGGTTGCGCTTGGCCTCGTACGTGGTCAGGTCGCGCAGCGTGAAGCCGTCGTGCGAGGTGACGAAGTTGACCGACGCCCACGGGCGGCGCCCCTGCCGGCGGTACAGGTCGGACGACCCCGACAGCCGGTACGCCAGCTCGCGGACGCCGTCGGCGCGGCCGCGCCAGGCGTCGCGCACCGTGTCGCGGTAGCGGCCGTTCCACTCCGTCCACGGCGGCGGGAAGCCGCCCACTTGGTAGCCGCCCTCGCCGACGTCCCACGGCTCGGCGACGAGCTTGACCTGCGAGAGCACCGGGTCCTGCGCGACGGTGGTGAGGAACGACGACAGCATGTCGACGTCGTGGAAGGACCGGGCGAGCGCCGACGCGAGGTCGAAGCGGAAGCCGTCGACGTGCATCTCCGTGACCCAGTAGCGCAGCGAGTCGGTGATGAGCTGCAGCACCTGCGGCGAGCGGATGGCGAGGGTGTTGCCCGTGCCCGTGTAGTCGCGGTAGAGCGCGCGGTCGTCGTCGCGCAGCCGGTAGTACGTCGGGTTGTCGATGCCCCGCAGCGAGAGCGTCGGCCCGAGGTGGTCGCCCTCGCCGGTGTGGTTGTAGACGACGTCGAGGAGCACCTCGATGCCCGCGGCGTGCAGCGCGCGCACCATCGCCTTGAACTCGCGCACCTGCTCCCCGCGCGAGCCGCTCGCGCTGTAGCCGGCGTGCGGCGCGAACCAGCCGATCGAGTTGTAGCCCCAGTGGTTGCGCAGCCCGCGGCGCAGCAGGTGCGGCTCGGACACGAAGTGGTGGACGGGCATCAGCTCGACGGCCGTGACGCCGAGCGCCAGCAGGTGCTCCACCGCCGCGGGGTGCGCGAGGCCCGCGTAGGTGCCGCGCAGGTGCTCGGGCACGCCGGGGTGGCTGGCGGTGAAGCCCTTGACGTGCAGCTCGTAGACGACGGTGTCGGTCCACGCGGTCCGCGGCGGGCGGTCGTCGCCCCACGGGAACGCGTCGTGCACCACGACGCCCCGCGGCACGAAGGGCGCGCTGTCGCGGTGGTCCTGCACGTCCTCGCCGGCGGCCAGCCGGGAGGGCACGTAGCCGAAGACGGCGTCGTCGAGCCGCAGGTCGCCCTCGACGGCGCGCGCGTACGGGTCGAGCAGCAGCTTGCTGGGGTTGTAGCGCAGCCCGTTCGCCGGGTCGTACGGGCCGTCGACGCGGAACCCGTAGCGCGTGCCGGGGCCCACCTGCGGCAGGTAGCCGTGCCAGACGTGGAACGTCGACTCCTGCAGCGCGACGCGCGTCTCGCGGCCGTCGTCGTCGAACAGGCAGACGTCGACCGCCTCGGCGCCGGAGCTGTAGAGCGCGACGTTGGTGCCCTCGCCGTCCCACGTGGCGCCGAGGGGAGCGGGGGAGCCGGGCCAGAGCTCGGTCACGTCCTGGCGGCCCGGCGCTGGCGCGGCACCTGCGGGGTGCGGGAGGCCGACCGCCGCTCGACCGGGATGAGGTCGGCGAGCGTCGCCCCGTGCGGCAGGACGAGCGACTGCCCGCGCTTCTTGCGCTCGAGCATCGCGTGCACGACGAGCGCGTTGCGCATGAGCGTCGCGAACTCCTCCGGCTCGGTGAGCAGCCAGCCGTGCCGGCCCCGCACCACCTCGGCGGGCAGCGAGCCGGCTACCTGCCCGAGCTCGCCGGGCAGGATGAGGCGGTCGGCGTCGCCCCACACGAACAGCACCGGCACGCCGGCCTCGACGAGGTCCTGCGCCTGCTGCGCCAGCCCGGCGGTGAGCGCCAGCCGCGCGGTGAGCGCCAGCGTCAGCGGACGGCGCAGCGCGTTCGGCACGAAGTCGCGCAGCAGCCCCGGCGCCGCCCGCACGGTGGCGCGCGGGCTCAGCTCCGTCACGGCGCCGGCGGCCCAGCGCAGCCAGGACGCGTCGACCAGGCCCGCCCGCCGGCCCGGCGCGCCGCCGACGCTGTTGACGAGCGTCAGCGAGCGCACCCGCTCCGGGCGGTCGGTGGCCAGCTGCAGGGCCACGCCGCCGCCGAAGCTGTGGCCGGCGACGAAGACCGGGTGCTCGACGCCGAGGACGTCGAGCAGCCGCCCGACGGTGCGGGCGTAGGCCGGCAGGTCGACGCCGCGCAGCGGCGGCCCGTCGCTGCCGCCGAAGCCCGGCAGGCAGGGTGCGACGACGCGCACGCCGGCCGCGGTGAGGCGGGTGACGCCGGCCGCGTAGGCGCGGGGCGACAGGCCCCAGCCGTGCAGGAACAGCAGCACCTCGCCGGGGCGGTGCGGGTCGGCCGGCCCGGCCTCCATGACGCGCACCGTGGCGCCGTCGACGACGACCTCGCGCCACGTCACGGCCGAGCCCTCGGGCAGGCGGCTCACCGGCGCCCGCCCGCGGCGTCGGGGTGCGCCGGACCGGACGCCGCGTGCAGCGCCGCGTGCCGGGCCACGAGCTGCTCGTGCCCGAGCACGTCCGGGTGCGGGAGCTGGGCGTGCGCCAGCACGAGGTGGCCGAGGAGCTTCTCGTGGTCGGCGACGAGCTCCGACCACTCCTGCACGAGGTCGTCGGCGGCCACCAGCGCCTCCAGGCGCACGCGCACGGGGAGCAGGAGCAGCTCGCGCTCGAGCGCGGTGACCAGCGGCTCGGGCAGCACGGCCCGCGGGTCGTCGTCGGGCCGCGCGTCGAGGAGCAGCTCGAGGTCGTCGTCGGCGGCGAACGGGTCGTCCTCGAAGGGGCTGTCGTCGAGGTCGAGCAGCTCGAGGGCGTCGGCCGGGAGGTCGTCGTCCGGCGCGGACGCCGGCTCGGGCTCGTCGGCCCAGCCGCCCGCGGCGTCGGCCTCGACCTCGGCGAGCGTCAGGCCGGCCTCCTGCGCCCAGCGCGCCTCCTCCTCGAGGTCGACGTCGTCGGGCAGCGCGGCGAAGAACGCGTCCTGCCAGCGGCCGAGCAGGTCGCGCACCGCCTCGGCGAGGGTCAGCAGGCCGCCGACGTCCGGCTCGGCGCCCGCCGCAGCGGGGGCGAGCAGGACGTCCTGCAGTGCGCGGACCGCACCGGGCGGCAGGTCGGCGAGCGGGTCGGCCGACGAGACCGTGTGGACGACGCCGCGGGAGTCCCGGAACACGGCGGCAGCGTAGGCCCGTCTAGGGTCCGGCACGCGGCACCCGGAGCGTCCGGGTGGCGCGCCAGGACGGGAGGCGGCAGTGGGCGAGCTCGTGCGGCTCGAGGTGGCGGACGGCGTCGGGACGATCCGTCTCGACCGGCCGAAGATGAACGCCATCAACGGCCAGGTGACCGCGGAGCTGCGGACCGCCGCCGTCGAGGCCGGGCAGCGCGAGGACGTCCGCGCCGTCGTCGTCTACGGCGGCGAGCGGATCTTCGCGGCGGGCGCGGACATCTCGGAGATGTCCGGGCTGACCTACGCCCACATGCTGCAGTGGGGCACCGGGCTGCAGGACGCCCTGCGGGTCGTCGCCAAGATCCCCAAGCCGGTGGTCGCGGCGGTCACCGGCTACGCGCTGGGCGGCGGCTTCGAGCTGGCCCTCGCCTGCGACTTCCGGGTGCTCGGCGAGGGCGCGCGCGTCGGCGTGCCGGAGATCCTGCTCGGCGTCATGCCCGGCGCCGGCGGCACTCAGCGCCTGCCGCGCCTGGTGGGCCCGGCCAAGGCCAAGGAGCTCATCTTCACCGGGCGGCACGTGAAGGCCGACGAGGCCCTGCAGCTCGGCATCGCCGACCGCGTGGTGCCCGACGACCAGGTCTACGCGGCGGCCTCCGAGATGGCCGCCCGCTTCGCCGCCGGCCCGGCGGTGGCCCTGCGGGCCGCCAAGCAGGCCGTCGACGACGGCCTCGAGCTCGACCTCGACAGCGCGCTGCGGCTGGAGACCACGCTGTTCGCCGGCCTGTTCGCCACCGAGGACCAGCGCACCGGCATGCGCAGCTTCCTCGAGAACGGCCCCGGCAAGGCGGTCTTCGAGGGCCGCTGAGCCGTCAGGCCCGGGCGGTGTCGTCGACGAGGACGACGCCCTTGCCGTCCTCGGCCTTGTCGACCCGCACGCACAGCACGTCGTTGCCGTTCTTGTCGTACTTGGCGTGCGCCGCCCGCACCGACGACTCCTTGTAGCCGAGGCGCTCGCCGAGGGCGATCTGCTCCTCGAGCGTCAGCGCCTCGAAGGGCGATGCGCAGCCGGCGGCCGGGCGCTCGGCCCCGGCCGGCGCGGCGGCGGCCAGGACGAGGCCGGGTGAGGCGAGGGCGGCGGCGACGAGCAGGACGGGACGGGCACGCACGGGGTCCTCCGCAAAGGGACGGGATGGTCGGCTGCGCCCCACCCTGCCCCGATCCGTCCGTGTCCGGTAGTCCGCTCACCCCCGTGCGCGGGCACGTCACCCCGCCGGCGGCGACGGCGCTGCTCCCTCCGGCGGACGTCGCCCGTGCACCCGGTCGAGCGGGTGACCGACGTCTCGCGGCTCGGCGCGCGTGCGCCTGTTACCGCCGGGTAGCGTCGCCCCGACCAGCCGGGTCCGGGCGCCGAGTTGCCGGCGGCTACCGTGGCTCGCACGCTGTCTGCAGGTGCACGACGCCGCCCGCGCGCCCGGCTCCCCGCCGGTCGGCTCGGGCAGCACCCCCATCAGGACGCGCGCGGCAGCCCCGCGCCGAGGCCGACGGAGTCGCCCGAGCATGAACATCGTCGTACTGGTCAAGCAGGTGCCCGACACCTGGGCCGAGCGCAAGCTCGACGCCACCGACAAGACGCTGGACCGCGCGTCCGTCGACGTCGTCATGAACGAGATCGACGAGTACGCCGTCGAGGAGGCGCTCCAGATCCAGGAGCGCGAGGGCGGCGAGGTCACCATCGTCTCCATGGCGCCCGACCGCGGCGTCGAGACCATCCGCAAGGCCCTGTCGATGGGCGCGGACAAGGCGGTGCACCTCGTCGACGACGCCCTCAAGGGCTCCGACGCGCTGCAGACCTCCGCCGCGCTCGCCAAGGTGCTCGGCACCCTCGAGTACGACCTCGTGATCTGCGGCTCCGAGGCCACCGACTCCCGCATGGCCGTCATGCCGGCGCTGCTCGCCGAGCGCCTCGGCGTGCCGCAGCTGTCCGGCGCCCGCAAGGTCACGGTCGAGGGCGGCACCGTCCGCATCGAGCGGCAGACCGAGAACGGCTACGACGTCGTCGAGGGCGCGACCCCCGCGGTCGTCTCCGTCGTCGAGAAGATCAACGAGCCGCGCTACCCCTCCTTCAAGGGGATCATGGCGGCCAAGAAGAAGCCCCTCACGACCCTGGCGCTGGCCGACGCCGGCATCGACGCGTCCGAGGTCGGCCTGGCCAGCGCGCCGTCGCAGGTCGTGGACTTCGCGAACAAGCCGCCGCGCCAGGCGGGCGAGATCGTCAAGGACGAGGGTGACGGCGGCACGAAGATCGCCGAGTTCCTCGCCGCCCAGAAGCTCGTCTGAGCCCCCCGACACAGGAGAGATCGAGAACATGGCAGAGGTCCTGGTCCTCGTCGACCACGTCGAGGGGACGCCCAAGAAGGTCTCGTACGAGCTGCTGACGCTCGCCCGCGAGCTCGGCACGCCGTCGGCGGTCGTGCTCGGCAAGGGCGCGTCCGCGGCGGCGGAGAAGGTCGCGGCGTACGGCGCCGAGACCGTCTACGTCAGCGAGGACGAGACGATCGACTCCGCGCTCGTCGGCCCCAAGGCCGCCGTGCTCGCCGAGCTCGTGAGCAGCAAGAGCCCCGTCGCCGTGCTCGTCCCGAGCAACGC
>DATMKB010000310.1:0-8976 GCA_035553635.1 Mycobacteriales bacterium | reverse complement strand
GTGCGCGACGGGTCGCGCACCACGTAGCCGCTGACCCAGATGCGGGTGGACTCCGGGTCGTCGTCGTTGACGCCGGTGTTGCCGATGTGCGGCGCCGTCATGACGACGACCTGCTTGTGGTAGCTCGGGTCGGTGAGCGTCTCCTGGTAGCCGGTCATGCCGGTGTTGAAGACGGCCTCGCCGTAGGTCTCGCCGACGGCGCCGTACGCGGTGCCGCGGAAGCTGCGGCCGTCCTCGAGCACGAGGACGGCGGGGGTGCGCGTCAAGACGCCTCCTCGAAGGGCCCGGTGGGTTCGGTGGGGAGGTGGGCGGTGATGGCGTCGGCCAGGCGCCGGTGCGTGCCGTGGTCGTCGGCCCGGAAGCCGGTGGTGAGCAGCCGGCCGCCCAGCACCCAGTCGACGAGGAGCAGCCCGCCCTTGCCGACGACCTTGCCGGCGAGGGCGTCGCCGACGACGGCGGTGCGGACGGACGAGTACGGGAGGAACAGGTCGTCGGCGCCGTCGCGCTCGAACCACACGCCGTCGGTGCGCAGCACCAGCTCGACGGGGGCGCGGTGGGCGAGGCCGTGGACGGCGATGCGGTCCAGCCAGTCCTCGGCCGAGGTCGTGCCGACGAACAGCCCGCTCACCGAGCCCGCGACGAGGTCGCCCGGCACCGCCGGCGGCACGGGCGGAGCGGGCAGGTCCGCCTGCCGGCCCTGCCGGCTGCGCCAGCCGCGGAGCATGAGCCAGGAGATGCCGGCGCCGAAAGCCAGCGTCGCGAGCGTCAGCAGGACGCGCTCGAGCGTCACGCGGGCTGCTCCGACGTCTGCATCGTCGGCGTGCCGCGCAGGAAGGTCGCCCAGACGCGCACAGGGAGCTGCCGGCCGAGGAAGGGGCTGTTGCGGCTGCGGGAGAGGAGGAGCTCCGGGCCGACCGTCCACGGCACGCCGGGGTGCACCACGGTCAGGTTCGCCGGCTCGCCGACGGCCAGCGGACGGCCGTGCCCTTCGAGCCGGCCGATGCGCGCCGGCGTCTCGGACATCCGGGTGGCGAGCTGCCGCCAGGTGAGCCGGTCCCCCATGGCGTCGACCACGACGGCCAGGGCGGTCTCCAGGCCGATCATGCCGGGCAGGGCGGCGCCCCACTCGGTCTCCTTGTCCTCCAGCGCGTGGGGCGCGTGGTCGGTGGCGACGCAGTCGATGGTGCCGTCGGCGAGGCCGGCCCGCAGCGCCTCGACGTCGTCGGCCGTGCGAAGCGGCGGGTTCACCTTGAAGACCGGGTCGTAGCCGCGCGCCAGGTCGTCGGTGAGCACGAGGTGGTGCGGCGTCACCTCGGCGGTGACGTCCCAGCCCTTGCTCTTGGCCCACCGCACGAGCTCGACGCTGCCCGCCGTGCTGACGTGGCAGACGTGCAGCCGGCTGCCCACGTGCGCAGCGAGCAGGCAGTCGCGGGCGATGACCGCCTCCTCGGCGACCGCGGGCCAGCCGGTCAGCCCGAGCTCGGAGGAGACCAGCCCCTCGTTCATCTGGGCGCCGACCGTGAGCCTCGGCTCCTGCGCGTGCTGGGCGATGACGCCGTCGAAGGCCTTGACGTACTCGAGCGCGCGGCGCATGAGGCTCGCGTCGCTGACGCAGTGGCCGTCGTCGGAGAAGACGCGCACGCGCGCGGCGCTGTCGGCCATCGTGCCGAGCTCGGCCATCTGCTCGCCCTTGAGGCCGATGGTCACCGCGCCCACCGGGGCGACGTCGCAGTGGCCGGCGTCGCGGCCGAGGCGCCACACCTGCTCGACGACGCCGGCGGTGTCGGCCACCGGGTCGGTGTTCGCCATGGCGTGCACGGCGGTGAAGCCGCCGGCGGCCGCCGCGAGGGTGCCGGTCTCGACGGTCTCGGCGTCCTCGCGACCGGGCTCGCGCAGGTGGGTGTGCAGGTCGACCAGGCCCGGCAGCAGCACGCAGCCGCTGACGTCGTAGGGCCGGCTGGCGGCGGGGCTGAGCGACGTGCCGATCTCGGCGATGCGCTCGCCGTCGAGGCGGACGTCGACCGGGTCGCCCTCGCCGTACAGCCGCACGCCCTGCAGCAGCCAGGACTCGCTCACGGGGTCTCCTCCTCGCTGCCGATGGCCGGCTCGGCACCGCCGAGCAGCAGGTAGAGCACAGCCATCCGGACGCTGACGCCGTTGGCCACCTGCTCCTGGATGGTGCTCCGGACGCCGTCGGCGACCTCCGGCGCGATCTCCATGCCGCGCACCATCGGCCCCGGGTGCATGACGACGGCGTCGTCCGGCATGAGGGCGAGGCGGCGGGCGTCGAGGCCGTAGCGGCGGGCGTACTCGCGGCTGCTCGGGAAGTACGCGGCGCCCATGCGCTCGCGCTGCACGCGCAGCATCATCACGACGTCGCTCTTGGGCAGCACGCCGTCGAAGTCGTACGACACCTCGACCGGCCACGACCCGATGCCGACGGGCAGCAGCGTCGGCGGCGCCACGAGGGTGACCTGAGCCCCGAGGGTGTTCAGCAGCAGCACGTTCGAGCGGGCCACCCGCGAGTGCAGGATGTCGCCGACGATCGTGACCCGCAGGTCCTCGAGGCGGCCGTGCCGCTTGCGCATGGTGTAGGCGTCGAGCAGCGCCTGGGTGGGGTGCTCGTGCGTGCCGTCGCCGGCGTTGACCACCGACCCGCGCACCCAGCGCGCCAGGTTCACCGGAGCGCCCGACCAGGAGTGCCGCACCACGACGGCGTCGGAGCCCATCGCCTCGAGCGTCAGCGCGGTGTCCTTGAGCGTCTCGCCCTTGCTCACGCTCGAGCCCTTGGCCGAGAAGTTGATGACGTCGGCCGACAGCCGCTTGGCGGCCAGCTCGAAGCTCGTGCGCGTGCGGGTCGAGTCCTCGAAGAAGAGGTTGACCACGGTGCGGCCTCGCAGCGTCGGCAGCTTCTTCACGGTGGCGCGCTCGGCCACCGCCGCGAGCTCCTCGGCGGTGTCGAGGACGAGCAGCGCGTCGTCGCGGCTGAGGTCGGCGGCCGACAGCAGGTGGCGCTTCACGCGGTGCTCCCCAGCGTCACGGCGTCGCGGCCGTCGTCCTCGGCGGTCAGCACGTGCACCGACTCGCGCAGCGAGGTCGGGATGTTCTTGCCGACGTAGTCGGCGCGGATCGGCAGCTGGCGGTGGCCGCGGTCGACGAGGACCGCGAGCTGCACCGCCCGCGGGCGGCCCAGGTCGGCGAGGGCGTCGAGCGCGGCGCGGACCGTGCGCCCGCTGAAGAGCACGTCGTCGACGAGCACGACGAGCCGCCCATCGACGCCGCCGGCCGGCAGCTCGGTGGCCTCGAGCGCGCGGGGGCGCTTCATCCGCAGGTCGTCGCGGTAGAGCGTGGTGTCGAGCGCCCCGACGGGCAGCTCGACGCCCTCGAAGGCCTGCACCCGGGCGGCGAGCCGGCGGGCGAGGGTGGCGCCGCGGGTCGGGATGCCGAGCAGGACGGCGTCGGCACCGCCGCCGGTCTTCTCGAGCAGCTCGTGGGCCATGCGGTCGACGACGCGCGCGACCTCGGCGGCGGACAGGACGTCACGGGTGCCGTCGGGCGGCGGGCCGCTCTCGGACGGGTCGTGCGCAGGGGCAGCCGGCACCGGCTGGACCTCCTTCCCCGCCTCACGGGACGGGCTCGGTGGAGGGCTGGTCTCGACCCGAGACGCTACACGCGACCGGCCCGCGACACGCCGGACGAGCCTGCCTTGACCGTCTGGTCACGCTGCGTCTACCGTCACACTGCGTCACCGAACCGGCCACTGAGCGTCTCGGCCGCGACGAGGGCGCGCAGGACGGAGCGAGGCGACGACCTCGGAGGGACAGCGGTCACCCCGCGCGGCGCGAGCCGGGCGGCCCTCCGGGCGAGCCAGTGGTGAGACCGACGCCCCGGCAGACCGGCGGTCCCGCCCGGGACCCGCTGACCGTCGGAACGGGAGCACGCACGGTGACCGAGTACGCCAAGGCCCTGGGGGCCAGGCTGCGCGCCATCCGCACCCAGCAGGGGCTGTCGCTGCACGGGGTCGAGGAGAAGAGCCAGGGCCGCTGGAAGGCCGTCGTCGTGGGCTCCTACGAGCGCGGCGACCGAGCCGTCACGGTGCAGCGGCTGGCCGAGCTCGCCGACTTCTACGGCGTGCCCGTCGGCGAGCTGCTCCCCGAGGGCGCCGCGACCCCGGTGAACGAGCCGGCGCCGCGCATCGTCATCGACCTCGAGCAGCTGTCCACCGTGCCGGCCGAGAAGGCCGCCCCGCTCGCGCGCTACGCGGCGACGATCCAGAGCCAGCGCGGCGACTACAACGGCCGCATCCTGTCGATCCGCCAGGAGGACCTGCGCTCGCTCGCGGTCATCTACGACGCGTCGCCGAGCCAGCTCACCGAGCAGCTCATCGACTGGGGCGTGCTCTCCCCCGACGCCCGCCGCGCCGTCGACGTCTGACGCCACTGCTGCGGGTGGCCACCCGCGATCTCTGACGTCGCACGGCGCTCGCCAGCGCACCACGACCGTCAGAGATCGCGCTGCGACGCGGCGAGCTGCGTCAGACCGCCAGGCTCGGCTTGAGCTGCACCAGCCGGCCGAGCAGGCCGTTGACGAAGCCGGGGCTCTCGTCGGTCGACAGGCTCTTGGCCAGCTCGACGGCCTCGTCGACGGCGACGGCGTCCGGGACGTCGTCGCGCCACAGCAGCTCGTAGGTGCCGATGCGCAGCGCCGCGAGGTCGACCGGCGGCATGCGCTCGAGCGTCCACTCCTGCGCGTAGGTGGCGAGCAGCTCGTCGATGCGGGCACGGTGGGCGACGACGCCCTCGACGAGCTCGACGGCGTACTCCGGCACGGGCGGGTCGCTCTGCGCCAGCCGGTCACGCAGGGTGGCGAGCGGGTCGGCGCCGCGCTGCGCGGCCTCGTAGAGGACGTCGAGCGCGCGCTTGCGGGCCTTGCTGCGGGCTCCCACTACTTGTCGTTGACGCGGCCGAGGTAGCGCCCGTCGCGCGTGTCGACCTTGATCTTCTCGCCGGTGGTGAGGAAGAGGGGCACCTGGATCTCCGCGCCGGTCTCCAGGCGCGCCGGCTTGGTGCCGCCGGTGGAGCGGTCGCCCTGCAGGCCCGGGTCGGTGTGCTCGACGACGAGCTCGACGCTCGCCGGCAGCTCGACGTACAGCGCCGAGCCCTCGTGCATCGCGACGATCGCGTCGGTGTTATCGAGCATGTAGTCGGCGTTGCCGCCGACCGTGGTGCTCGGGATGTAGACCTGGTCGAAGGTGTCCTTGTCCATGAAGACGAAGTCGTCGCCCTCGCGGTACAGGAACGTCATGTCGCGCTTGTCGACCTGCGCGACGTCGACCTTGGTGCCGGCGTTGAAGGTCTTGTCGACGACCTTGCCGGTGACGACGTTCTTGAGCGTCGTGCGGACGAACGCGCCGCCCTTGCCAGGCTTGACGTGCTGGAACTCGTTCACGGCCCACAGGCCGTTCTCGAGCTGGAGCACCATGCCGTTCTTGAGGTCGTTCGTCGTCGCCATGGTCGTCGAGACTACCGGCGCCCGGCTCAGCGCCCGACGGCCGTCGCCCCGCGCTCCTGCGCCGGCACCGCAGGGGCCGGCAGGCGGCGCAGGACCAGGGCGAGGGTGTCGTCGCGCCGGGCCGCTCCGGCCAGGGCCCGGTCGACGAGCACCTCGGCCAGCTCGGCCGCCGGCAGCTGCGCGGACGAGGCGGCGGACGCCGTCAGGCGGCGCAGGCCGTCGTCGAGGTCCTTGTCGGCCTCGACGAGCCCGTCGGTGTAGAGCAGCAGCGCGTCGCCGTCGGCCAGCGCGACGTCCTGCACGTCGCCTGAGCCGGCGGCCGGCCAGCCCAGTGCGCAGCCGCCCGGCTCCAGCTCGACGACGTCGCCGTCGGCCCGCACCACCAGCGCCGGCGGGTGCCCCCCGCTGACCAGGCGCACCGCCCCGGTCGAGGGCGTGTACCGGGCGACGACGACGGTCGCCACGAGGTCCGGGTCGGAGCGGCCGAGCAGCGCGTCGGCGCGCCCCACCACGTCGGCGAGCGGCACGTCGGCCAGCACGAGGTTGCGCAGCGCGTGCACCACCGACAGCGCGTCGCGGGTGGCGTGCGTCCCGTGCCCGAGCACGTCGACGACGGCCAGGTGCAGGTCGCCGTCGGGCAGCAGCAGGCAGTCGTAGAGGTCGCCGCCGGTCGGCGACGCCTCGTCGGAGGCCACGTACCGCACGCCGACCTCGGTGCCGGGCAGCTGCACGAGCGGCGGCATGACGGCGTGCTGCAGGTGCTCCACGACCACCCGCTGCGCCGCCTCGGCCTGCACGAGCTGGGCGAACTGCGCGCGCAGCCGCTCGGCCTCCTGCGCCGGCGTGACGTCGCGCGCGATGACCACCACGGTGCCGGGGCCGTCGCCGGAGCGCGCGGACGAGCACTCCAGGTGGCGCGGCCCGGCGGCCGTGGTGACGACGACGTGGGTCCGCTCGTCGCCTTCCGGCCAGCGGGTGAGGTCGACGGGCCGGCCGTCGAGGTCCGCCGCGGCGAGCACGTCGAGGGCTCCCGGCACCCCGACGACGTCGGCGGCGGGCAGGCCGGTGATGCGCTCCATCGCCGCGTTCCACGACACCACCGTCCCGTCGTGGGCGAGGGCGGCGATGCCGTCGGAGGTGGTCGAGACGAGCGTGTCGAGCTTGCGCCGCTCGTCGAGCACGCGCTGCACGAGGCGCCCCTTGGCCAGCGCGCCGGCGGCCTCCCGCGCCATCGCCGCGGCGACCGCGACCGCGCCCTCGACGTCGCCGTCGACGCCGTCGCGGTCGAGCACCAGCAGGGTGCCGAGCCTGCCGTCGGGCCCCTGCAGCGGCGCCACCAGGCCGTCGGCGGACCCCGCTGCGGCCAGGGCGGCCGCGAGCGGCCCGCTCCCCCGGTCCCGCACGTGCTGGGGTGCGCGCACGACGGCGGCCGCGGCGGCGAGGTCGCGCGCCGCCGCCTCGTCGAGAGCGCCGTGCACGTGCACCTCGTCGTCGAGCGCGAGCACTGCACCGCGCGCGTCGAAGGTGCGGGCGACCTCCGCGAGGAAGTCCGGCACGCCCGCCCGCGGCTCGAGCGGTCCGACGAGGGCGGTGGCCGCGCGGTGCAGGCCCGCCACGCGGGCGCGCTCGGTCTGGGCGACCACCTGGCCCCGGTGCGCGAGGTGCAGCAGGGCCAGCGGGACGGCGAACACGAGCACCGCCACCGGCGACGCCGCCACGGCGAGGACGAAGAGCACGCCCGTCGCGGCGTTGACGGCCGCCTGCGCGCCGACGACGGCCAGCCGGCCGCCGTCGAGGCGCCAGGGCGAGCCGGTGGCGAGCGCGAGGACCGTGCGGAAGGCGAGGACGTTGACCGCCTCGACCACCAGGAGCGCGGCCAGCACGCTGCCCACCGCCGCACCGCTGGTGCCCTCGCCCGGCAGCACGGCCACCACGGCGGCGCCGCACGCCGCGGCGAGCGACCACTGCGCGACGTTGAACGCCCCCTTGACCGGCGTGTTGCGGCGCAGCACTGCGGCGAGCGACTGCCCGGCCGCCACCACGAGCACGACCTCGACGGCGCCGTGCGCCACGAGCAGCGGCGCGAGCACCGCCTCGACGAGGTTGAGCGCGTCGACGTCGCGGCCGACGCGCAGCCGCACGACGAGCAGCTCCGCCGCCGCGACCAGCAGGGCGAGGACGGGCAGCACCCACGCCGGGCCGTCGACCGGCGGAGGGGCCGCGAGGCCGGCGGTGAGCACCGTGACGGCCACGGCGAGGGCGGCGAGCAGCCCGGTGAACCCGACCACGGCCGGCGTGCGCCGGCTCATGCGGACCCCCCTGCTGCGCCGTGCACGTCCGCCCCCTCGTCGTCCGCGCGGTCGGGGAAGGCTAGCCGGACGCCCCGTACCAGGCGGACCCCGGCACGACGTCCCCGTTGCCGTAGTCGGTGGTCGACTCCTGCGTGCCGTACCAGCTGCTGCCGTACCAGGACTGGCCGTACCACGACTGGCCGAGCCACTCGCTCGCGTACCAGGACTGGCCGAGCGGCGTCACCCACTGGCTCTCGTACCAGGACTGGCCGTCCCAGGTGGCGGTGAGGCCGCTCGGGTCGTGCAGCGTGCCGTTGGCGTTGGTCTCGCCCTTGCGCTCGCAGGTCCCGCCGGTGAGCGGGCAGCGCTCCCCCACGCGCACGTCGGCGCGGCTCTGGTCCAGCCGGCCGCCGCCGCGCGCGACGAGGTCGACGGCCGTGTTGGCCAGCCCGGCCGGCGCGTCGAGGGCCGCCGGCCCGTGGACGAGCCCCGCGCCGACGAGCATCGGGTCGCGGGCGCCGACCTTCACGGCGCTCGTCATGAGCGCGTGCTTGACCCGGTCCGGCGTCCACTCGGGGCGGGCCTCGAGCAGCAGCGCGGTGAGCCCGGAGACGACGGCCGCCGACATCGACGTGCCGCTGCCCCGCCGGTAGCTCGTGCTGACGACGCCCTTCGGCGCCAGCTCGTCCACGGTGGAGCCGGGGACGCGCAGGCCGACGACGCGCCCGCCCGGGGCGACGACGTCGGGCTTGACCAGGCCGTGCGCCGTCGGGCCGCGGCCGGAGAACGCGGGCACGCGGTCGTCGGACGTGGCCGGCGTCTGGCGGTCGTCGACCGCGCCGACCGTGATGACGAGCGGGTCGTCGGCCGGCTTGCTGATGGTGTCGGGGGCCGGGCCGCGGTTGCTCGCCGCGACGACGACGACGATGCCGGCGCCCCAGGCCCGCTGCACGGCGAGGTTCAGCGGGTCGAGCTCGGGACTCACGCGGCTGTTGGTGCCGAGGGACAGGTTGAGGACGCGGATGCCGTGGTCGTCCTTGAACGACACCACCCACTGCAGGGCGGCGAGCACCTTGCTGACGTCCGCCGACCCGTCCCGGCCGGCGATCTTGACGCTGACGACGTGCGCCCGCGGCGCCACGCCGGAGAAGCGGCCGCCGGAGGCGGTGCCGTC
>DATMKB010000309.1:0-3867 GCA_035553635.1 Mycobacteriales bacterium | reverse complement strand
CGTCGACGACGCCGGTCTCCAGCACCTGCGACGACGGCGTCCCGCCCGGGTCGAGGACGTGCGCCTGGACGAAGACCACCGGCTCGTCGCCGGCGAGCTCCTCGTGCCGCACGCCGTCCCCGGCCCGGCCGGGTGCTGCGCCTGCGGGCCGCAGGCCGCTGGCGCGACCGGTGCCGTCGCGCGAGCGGAGCAGGCCCGAGAGCACCACGGTCACGACGACGACGTCGCGGTGCGGGTGCTCCGGGAACCCGGCCCCGGGGTCGAGCCGGTGCTCGTCGTGCACGACGAGCGGGCCGAAGGAGGTGTTCTCCGGGTCGTAGTGCCGTCCGCCGGACAGCGCGTGCCGGGTCTCCAGGCCCGGTGCCCGGGTGAGGTACCGGTCCGGGCCACGCCGGACGTCGACGCTCAGGCGGCGGCCCGCCGGGCGGCGGCCGGGCGCACGAGCAGCTCCTCGAGCGGTCGCCGCACGCGCGGGGCCGTCTCGCGGGCGGCGAGGTCGGCGGGCAGCCGGTCGGCGGCCGCCGGCCGGCCGACGGCGAGCACGACGAGCGGCCGGAGCCCCGACGGCAGGTCCAGGCGCGCGACGGCGCCGCTGCGGTCGAAGCCGCCCATCTGGTGCACGCCGAGCCCGAGGGCCGAGGCCTGGACGGTGAGCTGCGCGACCGCGAGGCCGGCGTCGTAGGACGCCCACGCGCGGTGCCGGCCCTCGGCGTCGACCTCCTCGGCGAGCACGAGGACGAGCGCGCTGGCATCGGGCGCCCAGACGCGGTTGCCCGGCGCCAGCAGGTCGCCGAGCGCGGCGTGCGCGCCCTCGCCGCGCTCGGCGACGAGGAAGCGCCAGGGCTGGCTGTTGGTCGCCGACGGCGCCCAGCGGGCCGCCTCCAGCAGCGCGGTCAGCTCGTCGGCGGCCAGCCGGTGCGCCGGGTCGAAGGAGCGGGGGCTCCACCGCTCGGCGAGCAGGGGGACGAGCGGGACGGACGTCTCGGCCGGACGGGAGGCGGGCACCGGGGCGGTCGTCTCGGAGGTCATGCAAGCCGGAACCTCGTTGCCGGCGCAAGGATTCCGCACCCCCGCGTCGAAGCAGGCCCCGTGCGCCGCCCCCTGCTCCTCCTCGCCCTCGCCGGCCTCGCCGCCGCTCCGCTCGCCGCCCCCGCCGCGGCCCAGGACTCCTTCGCCGCCCGGGAGGCCGCCAACTACGCCCGGACCACCCAGGCGCCGTCGCAGCAGCTCCGCGACCCGGCGTTCGTCGCCCGCTGGCAGCAGCAGTCGCTGGCCAACGCCCAGGAGTTCGCGGCGCTGGGCCTCGAGCGCCGGCTCGCCACCCAGGGGAACCTCTGCCGCGAGTGGTCCGAGCCGTGCACCGGCGACCCGTACCGCTACCCGGGCGTCGACGACTTCTACGACCGCGCCGATGTCGTCCCGGTGACCTTCCTCGACCGCGGCGGCGCGCTGCTGTCGGGCCGGGTGTGGGCGCCGCGCGGCGCGAGCGGGCGGCTGCCGGCCGTCGTCATCACCAACGGGTCGGTGCAGGCGCCGGAGACCCTCTACTGGTGGGCGGCGCAGGCGCTCGTCGACGCCGGCTACGTGGTGCTGACGTTCGACCCGCGCGGGCAGGGGCGCTCGGACAACCGCACGCCGTCGGGAGAGCAGGGCTCGAACGCCAACCCCGACGTCTTCGCCACCGGCACCGTCGACGCCGTCGACTTCCTGCTCTCGACGCCGGACGCGCCCTACGAGGGCAACGTCGCCGGCGACCCGCGGGCGGTGACGCCGTTCAACCCGCTGCACGCCGTGGTGGACCGCGAGCGGCTGGGCCTGGCCGGCCACTCGCTGGGCGCCCGCGGCGTGAGCGTCGTGCAGGGGGCGCAGCCCTGGCCGGGCACCGGCGACGAGAACCCCGTCGACGCCGTCGTGGCCTGGGACAACCTGGCGCTGTCCGACAGCGGCGCCGGGCTCGCCGGCATCCCGCTCGTGCCGCGCGTGCCCGCGATGGGCCAGGCCGGCGACTACTTCCTCACCCCGACGCCGTACACCCGGCCGCCGGACCGCGACGACAAGCGCCGCGGCTTCCTCACCTGGCAGGCGGCGGGCGTGCCGAGCTACCAGCTCGTCGTCGAGGGCGGCACGCACTACGAGTGGTCGCTGCTGCCCGGGTTCCCCACGACGGCGTGGGAGGCCGGCGGCGACGGCGGCTGGGGCAACCCGCTCGCCCGGCACTTCACCGTGGCGTGGATGGACCGGTGGCTCAAGGCGGAGGGCGAGCCCGGCCACGCCGACGCCGACGCCCGGCTGCTCGGCCTCGCGGACCGGCCGGCGGCCGGCGACCTGCAGGGCGGCGACGTGCCGGCCACCTGGTGCGAGCGGCTGTCGTTCCACTTCGCGAGCTCGTACGACTTCCCGGCGCGCGACGGCAGCGCGCAGCGGGTCGACGACCTCGCGGCCTCGTGCGAGGCGGCTGCCGCTCCGCCGGCGACGCCGTCCGAGGCGCCGCCGGCCGAGGAGGCGCCGGGCAACGCCGCCGCGCCCGTGCTGGCCCGCGCCCTGCCGGCCACCGGCGGGCTGCCGGCGCTCGCGGCGGTCGTGCTGCTGGGCGGCGCCGCGCTCCTCCGCCGTCGGGGTTGAGCCGAGGCCGGTCGGCCTCAGTCGACGACCGTGATGCGCTCGACCAGGTCGGGGTGGCCGCGCGCCCGCAGGTGCTCCGCCAGGTAGTCCGCGTGGTGGCGCAGCACGGGCTCGGCCAGGTAGGCCTCGAGCAGGCGCCGCTCGTCGTCCGGCCGCCCGGTGGCGCGGTGGAGGTCGGCGACGTCGAGCGGGGCCGCCGGGCCCATGCCGAGGGCGAGCCAGCCGTCCCGCTCGAAGGCCGCGACGAGCGCGGCACGGTCCGGGAAGCGGTCCAGCCAGGGCAGGGCGTGCTCCTCGAGCACCCGCCCCGGCTCGGCCGCGGCGCCGGGGTGGTCCAGCCGCCACCACAGCCCGCCCTCCTCCCCGAGCAGCTCGGCGGCCGTCCTGCGCAGGTGGCAGTCGTACTCGTTCACCCAGGACGCCGAGCGCGGCGTCCCCGTCCGGGTCATCTCCGGGACGTGGACGCCGACCTCCAGGCGGAAGGTGCCGTGGAGGCGCGCGCGCAGGCCGGGCACCTCCGTCCAGGCGGGTGGCTCCTTCGGCGCCGCCCAGAAGTGGACGACGTGGACCAGGCCGTCGCCGACCGTGCGGTTGAAGGAGTGCCGGCGCTTGCGGAAGCCGGCCGCGCGCAGCCGCGGGGCGTGCTGCGCGACGACCGCCGCCATCTGCTCAGCCTCCCGCGTGGCCACGAGCGGGACCTCAGGAGGCGCTGCCGGCCCGACCGCGGCCGGTGCCCTCGGTGAGGTGGTCGAGCAGCGGCCGCACCCGGTAGGGCACCGGCGTCGTCAGCGCGACGACGGTGGTGGTGCGCACGACCCCCGGCACGCCGAGCAGCTCCTGGATGAGGCGCTGCAGCCGCGAGTGGCTCTCCGCCGCGATCCGCACGACGAGGTCGGCGTCGCCGGTGGTGGTGTGCACCTCGAGCACGTGCGGCATCCCCTGCAGCGCGGCGACGGCGTCGTCGAGCGCCCCCTGCGAGAGGCCGATCGAGACGAAGGCCAGCACCGGCAGGCCCAGGCCCTCGAGGTCGAGCTGCAGCCCGAAACCGCGCACCCGGCCGTCGGCCTGCAGCCGCGACAGCCGGGCGTGCACCGTGTTGCGCGTGGTGCCCAGGTGCTCGGCGAGCTCGACGACGCCGCGGCGCGGGTCCTCCTCCAGCAGGCCGAGCAGCGCGGCGTCGAGGCGGTCGAGGCTGGGCACGGCGATCAGCTCCTCACCCGTGTGACCCGCGCCACCTGCGCAGGA
>DATMKB010000308.1:0-7903 GCA_035553635.1 Mycobacteriales bacterium | reverse complement strand
CCGTCGACGACGACGTCGGTGCCGCTCACCCAGGACGCCCGGGGCGACAGCAGGAACGCTGCGACGTCGGCGATCTCGGCCACCGTGCCGAGCCGTCCGTGCGGGAGCTCGGCGTCGACGAAGGCGGCGAACGCCTCGGGCGTCTCGCGGCGCCGGCGGTCCCACGAGCCGCCGTCGAACAGCACCGACCCGGGGCTCAGCGTGTTGACCCGCACGGGCGCCAGCTCGCGCGCGAGCGAGGCCGCCAGGGAGATCTCCGCCGCCTTGGCCGCCGCGTACTGCGCCTTGGGCTGCGGCCGTGAGCCCGACACGGAGGCGATGACGAGCACCGACGCCGCGTCGGACGCCCGCAGGTGGGGGAGCGCGGCGCGCACGAGCACGGCGGCGTGCACGGCGTTGAGGCCGAACGTCGCCCGCCAGTCGTCGCCCGTGGCGCCCTCGAACACCGGGGCCCCGGCCGCCCCGCCGGCGTTCGCGACGACGAGGTCGAGCCCGCCGAGCGCCGACGCGGCGTCGTCGACGTAGCGGGCGAGCGCGGCGTCGTCGGTGACGTCGCAGGACGCGCCGTGGGCGGCGCCCGTGGCGGCGACGGCCTCCTCGACCGGCCCGCGGGCGCACAGGGAGACGCGGCAGCCCTCCTCGACGAGCCGCTCGACGATGCCGCGACCGATGCCGCGCGTGCCGCCGGTGACGAGCGCCCGGCGCCCGGAGAGCCTGAGGTCCACGGGACGACCCTAGGAGGCCCGGCGCGCGCCGCGGGAGCGCGGCGCGGCGTCGCGCGGCGCCGTCCGCAGGGCCAGGGCGTGCAGCCCCGAGCCGAGCGGCCGCAGCTGCACCTCCCAGGCGCCGCCGAGCACGTCCGGCACGGCGCCGCCGAGCCAGTCGTGGGCGCGCCCGGCCGCCTCCTCGCCGACGACGACGCCGACCACCTCCCACTCGCCCGGCCGGCGCACGGCACGGCGCACCACCGGCCAGACCTCGGTGTGGTCGACCACCGGCACGTCGCGCGGCCAGTCGAGCTCCGGCAGCCGCGACCCGCGGCGGCTGTTGCAACTGCGGTGCGCCAGCCGCAGGTTGCCGGGCTCGTTGCCGCCGCCGCGCGCCCGCGGCACCACGTGGTCGACGCTGCCGGCCCACGGCGAGCCGGCCGGCGCCGACAGGTCGACGCCGTTGCCGCACAGCCAGCAGACCGCGCCGTCGCGGTCGGCGAGCCGGCGGACGGAGGTCACGGGACCAGGGTGCCCGCGCACGGCGCGGCTAGCCTCCCGGACGTGGCGCGCGAGGTGCCCGGCTGGCTCCGGGTGGTGCAGGCGTTCGAGTGGCTGTTCCTGCTCGTCGGCGCGGTGCTCGTGGTCACCGGCCTGTCGCCGCGGCTCGGCCTCGGCGTCGTCGTGGGGACCGCCGTCGTCGCGGTCGCCGTGCAGGCCCGCCTGACGGCGCTGCGTCAGGAGCCGTAGCCCGGCACCAGCTCGCGGGCCAGCTGCTCGAGGAACAGGCCGATGTCGGTGACGATGCCGATCGCCTGCGACGAGCCGCGGTCGGCCAGCTTGGTGACCGTCGCCGGGTTGATGTCGACCGAGACGAGCGGGATCGACGCCGGCAGCAGGTTCCCCGTGGCGATCGAGTGCAGCATCGTCGCGACCATGATCGCGAAGCCGACGTCGTGCAGCTCGGCGCGCATCGCCCGCTGGCCCTCGATGACGTCGGTGAGGACGTCGGGCAGCGGGCCGTCGTCGCGCACGGAGCCGACGAGGACGAACCGCCCGCCGGCCCGCACGAGCGCGTGCATGACGCCGGAGGTGAGCACGCCCTGCTCGACGGCCGCGGCGATCGAGCCGGCCTTGCGGATGGTGTTGATGGCCCGGATGTGGTGCTCGTGCCCGTGCTCGACGCCCTTGCCCTGGGCGAGGTCGACGCCGAGCGAGGTGCCGTACAGCGCCGACTCGATGTCGTGCGTGGCGAGCGCGTTGCCCGCGAACAGCACGTCGACGTAGCCCGCCTCGACGAGCGCGACCATCGCCGGCGCCGCACCGGTGTGCACCACCGCCGGGCCGCCGACCCACAGGATGCGCTGCCCCTCGCCCTTCACCTCGCGCATGCGCTCGGCGATCTGGCGCACGAGCAGCGCCTGCGGCTTCTCGCTGGAGACGGCCGACGACATGAACTCGAAGGCGTCGGCGCTGTGCTCGCGCGGCGGCAGCACCACCTTCACCCCGGACGCGCCGCAGACGATCGCGTCGCCGGCGCGGACGTCGGACACCGGCACGGTGCGCACGCGGTCGTCCTCGACGAGCAGGCCGCAGTCCATCTCCGGGTGCTCGACCGGCACCCAGGCGCCGTCGAGCCGCACCACGGTCTCCAGGTTGGTGGTGCTGTAGAAGTCGTCGGGGAAGACGCCGTCCTTCTCGGCCGTGCGCAGCACCGCCTCGCCGGGGTCGACCTGGTTGACCCCGTGGCCCTGGATGCGCATGAGCAGGCGCTGCAGCGACTCGTCGTCGTCGGCGCTGACGGTGATGCGGGCGTAGCTCTCGTCGTCGTGCGCGCGGCCGACGTCGAGCCGGTCGATGCGGTAGTCGCCGCCGTAGTTGAGGACGTCGTCGAGGACGAGGGCGAGCACGCCCGAGTCCATGAGGTGACCGGTGACCTCGACGGTCTCGCTGGCCGGCACGCGCGCCTCCTGGGTAGTGGGTGCGGAAGGTCTACACGACCGCGCCGTCGTCCGGCCCGTCGCCGTCCGGCGCGTCGCGCATCCAGTAGACGAGGGCGCCGGCGCCGCCGCCGGTGAGCAGCATGCCCAGCAGGTAGCTGCCGCCGCCGGGCGCGGCGCCGAGCAGGGCCGGTGCGAACAGCACGAGCAGGCCGAGCACGACGGCGGCCACGGCGCCCAGGGTGCGCGGCTGGAGCCGCGGCGAGGGCGGCGGCGGCGGGGGGACGTAGCGGCCCTCGTCGCGCAGCGGCTCGGGCTCGAGCCACGACGGGAGCGCCTCCTCGGCCGGGCGCCGCATCGGGCGCTCGGACGGCGGCACGACGCCGCCGCGCGGCGCCGGGTCGCGCTCGTCGCGCACGTCCTCCTGCACCGGCCACGGCGGCACCGGCCCGGCCTCGGGCGAGCGGCCGAAGCCCTCGACGATCTGCCGCCAGGCGGCGTCGTCGTCGGCGGGGGACGACGCCCCGGCGAGGCCGGGACGCGGGCCGAGGCGGGGCGGCGGCTTGAGCACGCGGCCGGACGCCCCGGGGGGCACGACGTGCAGGAACTGCTCGACGTCGGCGCCGGACGCCCCGAGCGTCGCGACGACCTCCTCCGCCTGCTCCTCGACGACGGTGCGGGCGGCGTCGGCGCGGGCGACGTCGACCCACAGCCGGTGCAGCGGGCGCACCGGCATGGCGCCGGCGCGCGAGACGGGGTCGGTGGTGGCGCCCGCCGGCTCGACGTGCGCGGCGACGCCCGCGGCGGCCAGCCGCGAGAGCAGCTGCTCGGACAGCCGGGGGTCGACGTCGACGAGCGCGCCCCACTCCTGCGCCGGCAGGCCGTTGCCTCGGCGCCCGGCGGGCTCGCCCGGAGGAGGCGGGGGGTGCACGCGGCCCTCAGCCCTGGGCGGGGGCGTGCTCGCGCACGAACGCCAGGGAGCCCTCGAAGATCGTCGGGGCGTCGTTGTCGAGCGTCGCGACGTGGTAGCTGTCCTGCAGCACCCGCTCCTCGACCGTGCCGCCCGCCAGGCCCTCGAGCAGCTTGCGACCGCTCACCGGCTCCACGACGTGGTCGACCGCGCTGCGGTAGACGAGCACGGGCGCGGTGATGCGGTGCAGGTCGGCGCACACCACCGGCCAGGCCCGCTGCAGCGAGTAGGCGGCCTTGAGCGGCAGGCGGTCGTAGGCGAGCTCGGTGACCCCGGGCTTCTTGATGTCGCTCGCGATGCCGGGGAACGACCCGAGCACCTTGCTGACGACGGGCAGGGCCTTGGCGTCCTTGCGCTCGGTGGCCAGGCTCGCGTTGACGACGACGACGCCGGCCACCTCGTCGCCGCGCAGCTCGGCCAGGCGCAGCACGAGCGTGCCGCCCATCGACAGGCCCATGGCGAAGACCGTCTCGCAGCGCCCGCGGAGGTCGTCGAACGCGCGCTCGACGGCGCCGTACCAGTCGTCCCAGCCGGTGGCGTTCATGTCCTGCCAGCGCGTGCCGTGGCCCGGCAGCAGCGGGCAGGCGACGGTGAGCCCGGCCGCCGACAGGTGCTCGGCCCACGGCCGCATGCTCTGCGGCGTGCCGGTGAAGCCGTGGCTGAGCAGCACGCCGACGGGGCCGCCGGGCAGGTCGACCGGCTCGGCCCCGGGCATCACCGGGGCGGTCGGGGACGGCGGCACGGACGGCTCCTCGGGAGGTCGGGCGGTCAGGACGGACGGCCCCCGGGCGGCCTCCCCGTGCGGTCGGGAGGCGGGGCCGGCGGGCCCGCGGGCATCGTCGCACGCAGCGCGGCCGACGGGTACCAGGACGGCGGGGTAGGGGTCGTGCGCCCGGGGTAGTCCGACGACCTCCGGGCACTCCGCCCGGTCGTCGCCGAGTGGGATCCTCCACACCCCAGGGCCGTTGCCCCCGCCCTGCGGTGGGCTCTAGGGTCGGCACTCGCTGCGCAGGAGAGGAGGACGCCGTGGGGTACTGGTTCATCAAGGCGGTCCTCGCGCCCGTCCTGCGGCTGCTGTTCCGGCCGACCGTCGTCAACCCGGAGAACATCCCGCTTCACGGCGCCGCGATCCTCGCCGGCAACCACACGTCCTTCCTGGACAACTTCATCATCCCGCTGGTGGTGCCGCGGCGGGTCACGTTCCTCGCCAAGAGCGACTACTTCACCGGCCGGGGCGTCAAGGGCCGGCTGCAGGCCGCGTTCTTCCGGAGCGCCGGCCAGATCCCCATCGACCGCTCCGGCGGCGCGGCCAGCGAGCGCGCCCTGCGCACCGGCCTGCGCGTGCTCGAGACCGGCAACCTGCTCGCGCTCTACCCGGAGGGCACCCGCTCGCCCGACGGCCGCCTCTACCGCGGCAAGACCGGCGTGGCGCGCATGGCCCTGGAGGCCGGCGTCCCGGTCGTGCCCGTCGGCCTGGTCGGGCTCTTCGACCTGCAGCCGGCCGGCCGCACCATCCCCAAGATCGGCCGGGTCGAGGTCCGCGTCGGCACGCCGCTCGACTTCAGCCGCTACGCCGGCATGGAGGGCGACCGCTTCGTCCTGCGGTCCATCACCGACGAGATCATGTACGAGCTCATGCTCCTGTCCGGCCAGGAGTACGTCGACCAGTACGCGACCAAGGCCAAGGCCGACATCGAGGAGGCCCGCAGGGCCGCCGGCGAGGCCATGGTGAGCGACGCCCCCGTCCCCGCGCGCCGCGCGAGCTGACGGCGGGCGGACGGGCGTCGGCGGGCCCGTGCGGCTCGACACCGCCCTGTGGCGGGCGCTGGGCGTCTACCGCCTCGCCGCGCTGCTCTACGCGGCCGGGTCCGGCGCGGCCTACTACGACACGTGGCAGCGGCCGCGCCTGGGGCTCGCGGTCCTGGCCGGCATGGCCGTGTGGACGGCGGCGTCGGCCTGGCTCTACGGCGACCCCCGGCGGCGCCGGTGGCCGCTGCTGGTGCTCGACCTCGCGCTGACGCTGGCGGCGCTGCTGGCGTCGGTGCTCGTGATGGAGCGCGCCCGGATCCTCGACGGCGACCCGACCATCACGGTGAGCTGGGCGGCGGCGCCGGTCATCGCCTGGGCCGTCCACGGCGGGTGGCGCGGAGGGCTCGCCGCCGGTGCGGCGGTGGGGGCGGGCGCCGTCGTCGAGCGCGGTGGTGCCTCGCAGGCGACGGTCAACAGCCTCGTGCTGCTGCTGCTCGTGGGCACGGTGGTCGGCTACGTGGTGGCGCTGGCCCGGCGCGCGGAGGCCGCGCACGCCCGCGCGGTCGAGCTGTCAGCCGCGACGGCCGAGCGCGAGCGCCTCTCCCGCCAGGTGCACGACGGCGTGCTGCAGGTGCTCGCGCTCGTCGCCCGCCGCAGCCCGGACGCCGAGCTGGCCTCGCTCGCCGCCGAGCAGGAGCGGTTGCTGCGGCGCCTGGTCGCCGGACCGGCCGCGCTCCCTCCGGCGGGGGAGGCGGACCTGCGCGCGCTGCTGCCCGTGGGCGGCGACGTCGAGCTGGCCGCGCCCGCGGAGCCGGTGCTGCTGCCGGCCGCCGTCGCCACCGAGCTCGCGGCTGCCGTCGGCGAGGCCGTGCAGAACGCCCGCCGGCACGGGGGCGGCCGGGCCTGGCTGCTCGTGGAGGACGAGCCCGGTGCCGTCACGGTGTCGGTGCGCGACGACGGCCCCGGCATCCCCGCCGGGCGGCTCGAGGAGGCGGCGGCGCAGGGCCGGCTCGGCGTGGCGCGCTCGATCCGCGGCCGCGTCGCCGACCTCGGTGGCACGGTCGTCGTCGACAGCGCCCCCGGGCGCGGGACGGAGGTCGAGCTGCGTGTCCCTCGAGTCTGAGGTCACGGTGGTGGTCGCCGACGACCACCCCATCTGGCGCGACGCCGTCGAGCGCGACCTCGCCGCCGCCGGGCTGCAGGTGCTCGGCGCCGCGGGCGACGGCGAGAAGGCGGTGCGGGTGTGCGCCGCCGTGCGCCCGCAGGTGCTCGTGTGCGACCTGCAGATGCCGGGCCTGTCGGGCGTCGAGGTGACCCGGGCGGTGGTGGAGCAGGGCGTGCGCGTGCTCGTGCTGTCGGCCAGCGGCGAGCAGCAGGACGTCCTCGACGCCGTCAAGGCCGGCGCCACGGGCTACCTCGTCAAGAGCGCGAGCACGGCCGAGCTCGTCGACGCCGTCCGCCGCACCGCCGCGGGCGACGCCGTGTTCACCGCCGGGCTGGCGGGGCTCGTGCTGGGCGAGTACCGCCGCATGGCCGCCGGCCCGCCGCAGGACGACGCCCCGCGGCTCACCGAGCGCGAGACCGAGGTGCTGCGCCTGGTCGCCAAGGGGCTCACCGCCAAGCAGGTTGCCGAGCGGCTCGTGCTGTCGCACCGCACGGTCGAGAACCACGTGCAGAACACCTTGAGCAAGCTCCAGCTGCACAACCGCGCGCAGCTCGTGCGCTACGCGCTCGAGCAGGGACTGGCGGACTGACGCGCTCCACTCCCGCCGGCTCGTGATCGACGGAACGGGGGCCCTCCGTCGATCAGCGGTGAGCGTCGCGGATCCTCCGTCGATCACCGAGCGGTGTCGCGGATCCTCCGTCGATCACCAGCACCCGTGGCCGCGGGTCACGGGGAGAGAGCCAGCTGCTCGCCGTTCGTGTTGCCGGCGGCGTCGACGAGGTCGCCGGGGCGCACGACGGCGCGGTCGCCCGGCCGCAGGACGACGTCGGCGGTGAACCAGGGCACCGACGGGCGCGGCTGGTCGACGGCCCGCAGCACCGTCACGACGGCGGTGCCGTCGCGCACGGTGTCGGCCCACGGGCGGAACGAGCACGTGCGGCAGATCGTCGCGCGGCCGTCGTCGCGGACCGTGCGGAACGGCGAGTCGTACGTCCGCGGGTAGGTGCCGCGGAACGCGACGCCGCCCGGGCCGGCCTCGACGAGCCCGACGCCGACCGACCTCGCCGGCCGCACCTGGAACGCGTCGGACTCGAGCCGGTAGGGCTCCGTCGTGCCGGTGACGCGCGAGGCCCCCTCGACGACGAAGCGGTAGGTGCCCTCGGGCGTCGAGCCGAAGCGGGCCGGGAACCCGGTGAACGCCTCGAAGGACGCCGTCCAGCGCCACTCCTGCGTGCCGGTGTGCGTGTCCGCCACGCCCTCCACGCCGTTCGGGAAGTCGACGAGCGTCTGCACCTCGCCGGTCATGTCGGCGAAGGCCTCCCAGCGCTGGCCGACCCGCCGCTCGACCCGCACCTGCGGGTTGTCGACGGCG
>DATMKB010000307.1:0-2143 GCA_035553635.1 Mycobacteriales bacterium | reverse complement strand
AGCGAGAGGTCCCACATGCCGTTGTGGCTGGCGCCGTCGTCGCCCGTGACGCCGGCGCGGTCGAGCACGAAGGTGACCGGCTGGCCGTGCAGGGCGACGTCCATGAGGGCCTGGTCGAAGGCGCGGTTGAGGAAGGTCGCGTAGATGCAGACGACCGGGTGCATGCCGCCCATCGCCAGCCCCGCGGCGGAGGTGACGGCGTGCTGCTCGGCGATGCCGACGTCGAAGACGCGCTCGGGGAAGCGCTGGCTGAAGGCGTGCAGGCCCACCGGCTGCAGCATGGCGGCGGTGAGCGCGACGACGTCGGGCCGCTCGGCGCCGATCTGCACGATCTCGTCGGAGAAGACGCTGGTCCACCCGGTCGAGCCGGCCGACAGCGGCTTGCCGGTGACCGGGTCGATGACGCCGACGCTGTGCAGGCAGTCGGCCTCGTCGTCGACGGCCGGCTGGTAGCCGTAGCCCTTGACGGTGACGGCGTGGACGATGACCGGTCCGCCGAAGTCCTTGGCGCGCCGCAGCGCGGCCTCCATCGCGGCGACGTCGTGCCCGTCGACCGGGCCGACGTACTTCAGCCCGAGGTCCTCGAAGAGCACCTGCGGCTGCAGGAAGTCCTTGAGACCGCGCTTGAGCCCGTGCAGGGCCTCGTAGAGCGGCGGCCCGACGAGGGGCGTCTGCGACAGCGTGCCCTTGATGACCTCGAGCGCCCGCTCGTACGTGGGCGACGTGCGCAGCGTCGCGAGGTGGTCCGCGAGCCCGCCGATGGTCGGCGAGTACGACCGCCCGTTGTCGTTGACGACCACCACCACCGGCAGCCCGGCGCCGGCGATGTTGTTGAGGGCCTCCCAGCACATGCCGCCGGTGAGCGCGCCGTCGCCGACGACCGCGGCGACGTGCCGCTTCTCGCCGCGCAGCGCGTACGCCTTGCTCAGCCCGTCGGCGTAGGACAGCGCCGTGCTCGCGTGGCTGTTCTCGATGACGTCGTGCTCGGACTCCGCGCGGCTCGGGTAGCCGGACAGGCCGCCGCGCTTGCGCAGCGTGTCGAAGGCCTCCGCGCGCCCGGTGAGCAGCTTGTGCGGGTAGCTCTGGTGGCCGGTGTCCCACAGGACCTTGTCGCGCGGGCTGTCGAACACCCGGTGCAGCGCCAGGGTGATCTCGACGACGCCCAGGCTCGGCCCGAGGTGCCCGCCGGTGCGCGACACGGTCTGCACGAGGACGTCGCGCAGCTCGGCGGCGAGCAGGGGCAGCTGCGCGGGGGCGAGGCGCTTGAGGTCCTCGGGACCGCGCACGGTCTCGAGCAGGGTCACGAGGTGTCTCCCGGAGGTCGCGAGGGCTCGAGTCTAGTCGCGGGACGGCACCTCGGCCCGCTGGAGCGCGGCCGGCTCACAGCCGGGGCACCCAGCGCTGCCCGCGCAGCGCGTCGGCCACGAGGGCGACCTCGCGGCCCGTGCGCACGAGCCGCCGGCCCTCGCGCTCGTACGCCCCGACCGCCGCGTCGACGGCCTCGGGCGGCAGCTCGCCCAGCAGGCCCGCCGCGGCGTCGGCGCGCAGCGTCCGCAGCCCCTCCCGGGCGGCTGCGACGCCCGCCGAGACGTGCTGACCGGCGAAGCGGGCGAGCAGCGCCGGGTAGCGCCGCAGGACGTCGTGCGCGCGGTAGTCGGGCGGGCAGAGGTCGAGCAGCCAGGCCACCGCGCTGCGCTGCCAGTCCGGCGCCTGGGGCGGCAGGACCTCCTGCGGCCAGCCGGGCGGCACGAGGTCCCTGCTCACCCGGTCGAGGGTGCCCGCTTCAGCACCGGGCTGCACGTGTCGAACCCTGTCCTGTCCGACGCACCATGACCCGCGGAGGGGGACGGGGTGAGCGCAGCGGAGGGGCCGGCCAGGGCGCCGGACGTCGTGCCCGACACCGAGCGCCTGCGCGCGGCCGTCATGGCCCTGCGCGCCCCGCAGGCCGCCAAGCGCGCGCCCGCACCGCGGTCGTCGGTGTACGGGCGGGCCGCCGCGGCGGTGCCCGGCGACGTCCGCCAGGCCGCGCCGTCGAGCGTCCTGGAGGCGCGGCTGCGCACGGTGGAGACGAGCGCGCTGCTGCCCGGGACGACGATGGCGCTCGTGGTGAGCCCGCTGGCCGGCGCGCTGCCGGAGGCGGTCG
>DATMKB010000306.1:0-2913 GCA_035553635.1 Mycobacteriales bacterium | reverse complement strand
GTCGGGCCGACCTCGCGGAAGGCCGGGTACACGACGAGCTGCACGGTCCAGGCCAGCCCGGCGAGGTACGCCGTCGCGCCGGCGTGCACGAGCAGCAGCAGGTCCACGCCGCCAGTCTGCGCGTGCAGCGTCGTGGCGCATCCCGGCGCGGGGAGGCAGACTCCGCCCCGAGGAGGCGGGATGCCCGACACCGCAGCGCTCGTGCTCAACGCGACCTACGAGCCGCTGTGCGTCGTGCCCGGCCGCCGCGCCGTGGTGCTCGTGCTCACCGCGCGGGCGGTGCCGGTGGCGGACGGCGACGAGGTCCTGCACGCGGCGACCTGCGAGGTGCGGGTGCCGTCGGTGCTGCGGCTGACCCGCTTCGTGCGGGTGCCGTACCGCGGCACCGTCCCGCTGACGCGCAAGGCGGTCTTCGCGCGCGACGGCGGCCGGTGCGTCTACTGCGGTGCCGCGGCGACGAGCCTCGACCACGTCGTCCCGCGCAGCCGCGGCGGGGAGCACGCCTGGGAGAACGTCGTCTCGGCGTGCGGGCGCTGCAACCACGTCAAGGCCGACCGCAGCGTCGCCGACCTCGGCTGGCGGCTGCGCCGGCCGCCGACCGCGCCCACCGGCGCGGCGTGGCGCGTGGTGGGCGCCCGCAGCGTCGACCCGCGGTGGTGGCCCTTCCTGCCCGGCCTGCCCGGCCGTCCCGACGCGTCGGCCGAGGTCCCCGCCTGATCCGCGTACGGTCGGCGCCGTGACCCAGCTGCACGACCTCAGCGCGCTCGAGCAGGCCGACGCCGTCCGGCGCCGCGAGGTGAGCTCGGTCGAGCTCGTCGAGCACTGCGCGCAGCGCACCGCCGACCTCGACCCCCTGGTCGGTGCCTTCGTCACGCTCACGCTCGACCGGGCGCGCGAGCAGGCCCGCGCCGCTGACGCCGCGGTGGCGGCCGGCGAGGACCTGCCGCCGCTGCACGGCGTCCCGACGGCGGTGAAGGACCTCAACCCGGACGCCGGCGTCCCCATGGGGCTGGGCTCGCGCGCCTTCTCGGGCTTCGTGCCGCGGGTCAGCGACGTGACGGTGACGCGGCTGCGCGCGGCCGGCACCATCAGCCTCGGCAAGACCAACACGCCCGAGCTCGGCCTGCCCTGCTACACCGAGACGGCCGTGGCGCCGCCGGCGCGCACCCCGTGGGACCTCTCGCGCTCGGCCGGCGGGTCCAGCGGCGGAGCCGGGGCGGCCGTCGCCGCGGGCCTCGTGCCGGTCGCCCAGGGCAGTGACGGCGGCGGGTCCATCCGCATCCCGGCGAGCGTCTGCGGGCTGTACGGGCTCAAGCCGTCGCGCGGCCGCATCAGCAACGGCCCGCTCGTCGGCGACGTCACGGGACTGCCGACCAACGGCCCCCTCACGCGCACGGTGGCCGACGCCGCGGCGCTGCTCGACGCGCTGGCCGGGCCGTCGCCGGGCGACCCGCACTGGGCGCCGCCGCCGGCGCAGACCTTCCTCTCGGCGGTGGGGGAGGACCCCGGCCGGCTCGTCGTCGGCCGGTACGCCACGCCCGTGCTCGCCGGCGCCGAGGTGCACCCGGAGTGCCTGCGCGCCTGGGAGGACGCGTCGGCCCTGCTCGCCGACCTGGGGCACGAGGTCGTCGACGTCGACCCGCCCTTCGGCCCGGACCTCAAGCCGCACTTCGAGGTGCTGTGGTCGGTCTCGGCGGCGGGCGCGCCGGTCGACCCGGCCCGCGAGGGCGACCTGCTGCCGCTCACCCGCTGGCTGCGCGAGCGCGGCCGGGCGTTCCGCGCCGTCGAGTTCACCGCCGCCGTCACCGCGCTGCAGCTGGCCACCCGGCGGGCCGTGACCGCGACCGCCCACTGCGACGTCGTGCTGACGCCGTCGCTGGCCGGCCTGCCCGCCCCCCTGGGCTGGTTCACCGACGCCGGCGACCCGCGCGCCGAGTTCGACCGCATGTCGGCCTGGACGCCGTTCACCGCCGTCTACAACACCACCGGCCAGCCGGCGGCGAGCCTGCCGCTGCACTGGACCCCGGAGGGCCTGCCCGTGGGCGTGCAGCTGGTCGGCCGGCCCGCCGACGAGCTGACCGTGCTGCGGCTGTCGGCCCAGCTCGAGGCCGCCCGGCCGTGGCGCGAGCGGCACCCGGACCTCTGGTGACCACCCGGCTGCGACCGGCCCGGCCCGACGAGCAGGCGGTGCTGGCGGCGTGGCGGGACGACCCGCAGAGCCCGTACGAGGACTTCTCCGGCCCGGCGTCGCCCGGCACCGAGCACGCCGGCCGCGTCCCGCCGCCGGCCGGGGGCGGCGAGCTCGTCGTCACCGACGACGACGACCGGCTGCTCGGGTCGGTGAGCTGGCACCCGGTGCTCTACGGGCCGTCCTCCGGCTCGACGGCCTACGACATCGGCATCTCCCTGCGGCCCGCGGCGCGCGGCTGCGGGCACGGCTGGCGCGCGCAGCGGCTGCTCGCCGACTACCTGTTCGCCACGACGCCGGTGCACCGCGTGCAGGCGAGCACCGACGTCTCCAACGCCGCCGAGCAGCGCGCGCTCGCCCGGGCCGGCTTCGTGCGGGAGGGCGTCGTCCGCCAGGCGCAGTGGCGGCAGGGCGCGCACCACGACCTGATCCTGTTCAGCCGCCTGCGCACGGACGACTGACCTGCGTCCGACGGGGGAGGGGAGCGCCGTGAGCACCCCGTCCTCCGAGATCGAGCCCGACCTCGCCGCCCTCGCCGCGGCCCACGGCGTCGCCACCGGCTACCTGGACTGGGCCGACCGGCGCGTCCCGGTCCGGCGCAGCGCCGTCGTGGCGGCCCTCGCGGCCCTCGACGTCGACGCCTCCACCCCCGAGGCGGCGCGGGCGGCGCTCCAGGCCCGGGCCGACGCCGTCTGGAGCCGCGTGCTGCCGCCCGTCACGGTGCT
>DATMKB010000305.1:0-7449 GCA_035553635.1 Mycobacteriales bacterium | reverse complement strand
GCGCTGCCTCATCCGCATCAGCGTCGACCGCGCGGGGCCCGACCGGTCGGGCCCCGCGCGGTCGACGCTGATGCGGATGAGGCAGCGCTGCTCGCGCTGCATCGCGGCGCGGTCGTCCTCCCAGTCCGGGTGCTCGCCCGCGACGCGCCTGTAGTAGTCGACGAGCGGCTCCATCGCCTCGGGCAGCGACAGCACCTCCACCGCGCCCTCGACCTGCACCCACGGCCCGTAGAAGGCGTCCGGGAAGACGCAGATCCACGCCCGCGGGTCGCGGCGCAGGTTCTTCACCTTGTACGCGGTCTCCCGGCTGCTCACCACCACCCGCCCCTCGCCGTCGACCGTCGCGGCGACGGGGGAGAGCTGCGGGGCGCCGTCCCGGCGCAGCGTCGCGAGGACGGCGTGCGCGTGCCGGCGGACGTGCTCCCGGGCGGTGTCGGCGTCCATGCGCGCAGCCTGCCCTCGGCGTCAAGCCCGGCGCACCGCCACGACGTCGACCACGGGCCGGCCCTCGCGCAGCGCGCGCCGCTCGAAGCGCGTGGCGGGGCGGTCGGGCCGGGGAACCGCGCCGCCGTCGAGGTCGGGGCTCGCGCCGACCACCTCGAGCACCTGCTCGGCGTAGTCGGGCCAGTCGGTGGCCACGTGCAGCCGCCCGCCGGGGCGCAGCCGCGAGGCGACGAGGGCCGCGAACGACGGCGTGACCAGCCGCCGCTTGTGGTGCCGGGCCTTGGGCCAGGGGTCGGGGAACAGCACCCGCACCTCGTCGAGGGCGCCGGGGCCGAGCATGTCCGCGAGGACGACGAGCGCGTCGCCCTCGGCCACCCGCACGTTCGGCAGCCCCTGCTCCTCGACGCGGCGCAGCAGCCGGGCCAGCCCGGGCCGGTGCACGTCGACGGCGAGGACGTCGCGGTGCGGGTCGACGGCGGCGAGGGCCGCGGTGGCCTCGCCGTCGCCGCAGCCGAGGTCGAGGAGCAGCGGCGCCCGGCGGCCGAAGGCGGCCTCGACGTCGAGGGGCCGGGGCTCGACGGGCACCGACAGCAGCGGGCCGAGGCGCAGCAGGGCGTCCGCCGAGGCGGCGCCGAGCCGGCCGCGCTGCGGGCCGTAGGTGCGGACGGGCGCGGCGCTGTGCACGGAGCCAGCCTGCCAGGCCCCGCGGCGGTAGGTTCCGGACGTGGACGCGGTGCTGTGGCTCGTGGCGGGGGCGGTCCTCGTCGTCGTCGAGCTGCTCACGCTCGCCGTCGTGGCGGGCTTCCTCGGGGCGGGTGCGCTGGTCACCGCGCTGGTGGCGGCGCTCGGTGCTCCGCCGGTCGTGCAGGGCGTCGTCTTCGTCGGCGTCAGCGGAGCGCTGCTCGGGGTGGCCCGCGAGCCGGTGCAGCGCCGCCTCGGGCGCGGGTCGAGCTCGCCGAGCGCCGACCCCCGCGCCCTCACCGGCTCCACCGCCGTCGTCGTCGAGCGGGTCAGCGAGACGACGGGCCAGGTGCGCCTGCACGGCGAGCTCTGGCGGGCCCGCCCCTACGCCGGCACGGGCCCGGTCGAGGCCGGCGCGCCGGTCTCGGTGGCGGCCGTCGAGGGCGCCACGCTGCTCGTGTACTCGCCCGACCTCGTCTAGACCACCAACGGAGGGACCGCCGTGGAAGGCGCCGCCATCGTCCTGATCGTCCTCGGCGCGCTGCTGGCGTTCCTGCTGGCCAAGACCGTCCGGGTCGTGCCGCAGGCGAACGTCTTCATCATCGAGCGGCTCGGCAAGTACAACAAGACGCTCGAGCCGGGCCTGCACGTGCTCGTGCCGGTGCTCGACAAGGTCCGCAACAAGCTCGACATCCGCGAGCAGGTCGTCGGCTTCCCGCCGCAGGCGGTCATCACCAAGGACAACCTGGTCGTCGGCATCGACTCGGTCATCTACTACGTCGTCACCGACCCGGCGGCCGCCGAGTACAAGATCGAGAACGTCGTCACGGCGATCGAGCAGCTCGTCGTGACGACGCTGCGCAACGTCGTCGGCGGCATGCAGCTCGAGGACGCGCTGACCGGCCGCGACATCATCAACGAGCGCCTCGCCACCGTCCTCGACGAGGCCACGGGCAAGTGGGGCGTGAAGGTCAACCGCGTCGAGATCCGCGGGATCGAGCCGCCCCCCACCATCCGCGACGCGATGGAGCAGGCGATGCGCGCCGACCGCGGCAAGCGGGCCGCCATCCTCACCGCCGAGGGCAGCCAGCAGTCCGCGGTGCTCAACGCCGAGGGCCAGAAGCAGTCGGTCGTCCTGCAGGCCGAGGCCGAGCGGCAGGCGCTCATCCTGCGCGCCCAGGCCGAGCGGGAGGCGCAGCTGCTGCGGGCCGAGGGCGAGGCGCAGGCCATCGCCACGGTCGTGCGGGCCATCCGCGAGGCGGGCGTCGACGAGACCGTGCTCGCCTTCCAGCGCCAGCAGCTGCTGCCGCGCATCGCCGAGGGCGACGCCAACAAGATCTGGTTCGTGCCCACCGACGTCGCCGGCGCGATCGAGCGGGTGGCCGGCGGGCTGAGCAAGGGCCGGCCGGAGGTCGAGGGCCCCTAGGCGCGGGGGAGCAGCACCCGCACGGCGCCGGGGCGCACGCTCACCGTGCAGGGCAGCACGCCCACCGGGTCGCCGTCGGCGAAGACGCGGAACGGGCGGTCGGCCGCGAGCCGCACCTCGCGCGCGGGGCGGACGTCGACGGACGGGTCGTGCACGTGCGTGCCCTCGAAGACCTTCGGGAAGGAGCGCAGGAAGCGCAGCCGGGAGGTCGCCGAGGTGGTCACGACGTCGAGCCGGCCGTCCTCGACCGAGGCGTCGGGCGCCAGGCGCATGCCGCCGCCGTAGCGGCCGGAGTTCGACACCGCGACCGACCAGCCGTGCACCTGCAGCGGCGCGCCGTCGACCTCGACGTCGAAGCGGGCGTGCCGCCAGGTGGCGACCGTCGCGAGCGCGCCGTAGGTGTAGACCTGGCTCCCCAGCGGCAGGCGCGTGCGCAGCACCCGCTCCTGCACCTCGCTGTCGAAGCCGACGCTCGCGATGCCGAGGAACGGCACGGTGCCGGACGCCGAGGTCACGACGCCGAGGTCGATGCGCCGCTCCTCGCCGTCGGCGACCAGCGCGACGGCCTCGAGCGGCTCGCACGGGACGCCGGTGGCGCGGCAGAAGTCGTTGCCGCGCCCGCCGGGGACGATCGTCAGGAGCCCGCCGGCGTCGGCCACCGCGGCCGCGGCCCGGCCGACGAGCCCGTCGCCGCCCATCGCCGCGACGACGCGGTCGTCGGCGAGGGCGTCGGCGACGAGGTCGTCGGTGTGCTCCAGCGACCGGGTGGGCGTGACGACGACGTCGTGGCCCGCGCCGCGCAGGGCGGCCTCGACGGAGGGGAGCACCTTGGCCGCGCGGCCGCCGCCGGCCGAGGGGTTGACGACGACCTGCACGCGTCGGTGCACGCTCACCTCCGGGCAGCTGCCGTGTCGTGGCTCGGGGCGGGCAGGAGCTTGCCCGGGTTCATCACCCCGGCCGGGTCGAGCACGCCCTTGACCGCCCGGAGCACCTCCACGCCGAGGTCGCCGACCTCCGCGGGCAGGTGGTCGCGGTGGTCGGTGCCGACGGCGTGGTGGTGCGTGATCGTGGCACCGCTGGCGACGATCGCGGCGCAGGCGGCGGCCTTGGCGCGCTGCCACTGCCCGACGGGGTCGCTCGTCGACTGCCGCGCCAGCACCGTGAAGTAGAGCGACGCCCCGTGCCGGTACAGGTGCGAGACGTGGCACAGGACGAGCGGCCGCGCGCCGGGCAGCGCGTCGACGAGCGCCGCGCGCACCGCCTCGCGGGTCTCGTGCAGCCTGCTCCACACGGCGCTGGTCTCGAGGGTCTCGACGAGGACGCCGGCGTCGAGGAGGTCGTCGCGCAGGTAGGGGCCGTCGAAGCGGCCGTGCCGCCAGCGCTCGCCGACGCCGGTGCCGAGCGGCAGGGCGCCGTGCCGGCGGGCGGTGCGGACGGCCCGGCGGCGGCGGCTCCGCACCTCGTCGGCGGTGCCCTCAAAGCCGAGGACGGCCAGGCACCCGTGCGCGCCGCGGGCGCGCAGCAGGAGCTGCTTCGCGCGGCCGGTGCCGGCGAGCGCCAGCTGCACGCGCGTCTCGTCGGGGTCGGACAGCCGGGCGACGTCGGGGGCGGCGCCGGCCTGCTCGAGCTCGCGCAGCGCCGCGCAGCCCTGCTCCCAGCTCGGGAAGTGCAGGCCCTCGTACCGGCGGGCCTGCGGCGCCGGCCGGACGCGCACGGTGACCTCGGTGAGCACGCCGAACGCGCCCTCCGAGCCGACGACGAGGCCGAGCAGGTCGGGCCCGGCGGCGGTGGCGGCGCCGCGACCCAGGCGCAGCGGCCCGGCCGGGCTGCGCAGCTCGACGGCGGTGACCATCTCGTCGAAGCGGCCGTAGCCGGTGGAGGCCTGCCCGGCCGAGCGGGTGGCGGCGAACCCGCCGAGCGAGGCGTGCTCCCAGCTCTGCGGGAGGTGCCCGAGCACGAGCCCGTGCGGGGCGAGCAGCGCCTCGGCGGCCGGCCCGCGCACGCCCGCCTCGAAGGTGGCGGTGAGCGCCTCCGGGTCGACGGCGAGCAGCCGGTCGAGGCGGCGCAGGTCGAGGCTCACGACCGCGTCGGCGCCGCCGGCGAGGGGCTCGACGCCGCCGACGACGCTCGTGCCGCCGCCGAACGGGACGACGGCGACCCGGTGCTCGCTGCACGCGCGCAGCACCGCCTCGACCTCGTCGGCGCTGCCGGGCAGGACGACGGCGTCCGGCGCGGCGGCGGGGGAGCCCGAGCGCAGCCGGACGAGGTCGAGGTAGCTGCGGCCGGCGGTGCGGACCGCCCGGGCGTCGTCGTCGTCGCGCACGTGCGCCGCCCCGACCACGGCCTCGAGGGCCGCGCGCGCAGCGGCCGGGAGGGCGGGCGGAGGGAGCTGCAGCGGTCGCGGCGTCGAGGGCCGGCCGAGCCCGACCTCGCGCTCCAGCCACCGCCGGGCGTGCGGCGGCAGGCCCGTGCGCCGGGCGGGGTCCCCCCACCCGGCGGCGGCCATGTCGGCGGGAGCGGGTGCGGAGGCGGGGAGGACCGGCATGGCGTACAGTGTGACACATGCCGTCACAGCGTCACACCCTGCCGGAGCCGCGCACGGGCGGCGAGGACGTGGTGCTGCGGGCGGCGAAGGAGTCGGTGCTCGACGTCGGGCTGCGGCGCACCACGCTCGCCGACGTCGCCCGGCGGGCCGGCGTCAGCCGGATGACCGTGTACCGCCGGTTCGGCGACCTGTCGTCGCTCGTCTCGGAGCTGCTCACCACCGAGCTGCTCGGGCTGGTCGAGGGCGCCCGGGCCGAGGTGGAGCACCTGCCGACGGCGCGGGAGCGGCTCGTCGGCGCGGGCGTCCTCGTCGTCGAGCGGCTCGCCGCGCACCCGCTGTGGTGCCGGGTGCGCGACCTCGACCCCGAGCTGCTGCTGCCGCTGGTGGTCGACCGGTTCGGCAGCAGCCAGCGCGCGATCGTCGACGCCCTCGCGGCGCAGGTCGCGGAGGGCCAGGCCGACGGGTCGGTGCGCCCGGTCGACCCGGCGCTCGCGGCCACCGCGCTGCTGCTGACCGCGCAGTCGTTCGTCTTCAGCGCGCGCATCGTCGCGGCGCAGCACCCGCCGCCGGCCACGAGCGCCGAGCTGCGGCGTCTGCTCGACGGGTACCTCCGCCCGTGAGCGCGCACCTCACCGCCGCCCGGCGGGCCGCCGACCTCGACGCGCTCGCCGCCGAGGAGGTCGACCTGCTCGTCGTCGGCGGCGGCGTCACCGGCTGCGGCACGGCGCTCGACGCCGCGTCCCGCGGCCTGCGGGTGGCGCTCGTCGAGAAGGACGACCTCGCGCACGGCACGAGCCGGTGGTCGTCCAAGCTCGTGCACGGCGGGCTGCGCTACCTCGCCACCGGCGACGTCGGCCTCGCGGTCGAGAGCGCCCGGGAGCGGCACGTGCTGCTCACCCGCACCGCGCCGCACCTCGTCCGGCCGCTGCCGATGGTCGCGCCGCTCACCCCCGACCTCGGGCGGCTCGACGGCGCCCTCTTGCTCGCCGGCCAGCGGGCGGGCGACGTCCTGCGCCGCACGGCCGGCACCCGGCGGGCCGACCTGCCCGGTCCGCGCCGGCTGACCGTCGCCGAGACCACCCGGCTGCTGCCGGCCGTGCGCCGCGACGGCCTGCGCGGCGGCCTGCTCGGCTGGGACGGCCAGCTCGAGGACGACGCGCGCCTGGTGGTGGCGCTGGCCCGCACCGCCGCGGCGCACGGCGCCCGCGTGGTGACGCGCTGCCGGGCCGAGCGGCTGCGGGGTGACGGCGCCGACCTCGTCGACGCGCTCACCGGCGCCCGCCTGCAGGTGCGCGCCCGGGCCGTCGTCAGCGCCACCGGGGCCTGGGCCGGGACGCTCGCGCGCGACATCGCCCTGCGCCCGAGCAAGGGCGTGCACGTCGTGCTGCCGGCGGCCGCGCTCGGGCACCCGTCGGCGGCCATGACCGTGCCGGTGCCCGGCCAGCGCAACCGCTACGTCTTCGCCCTCCCGCACGCCGACGGCGTCGTGCACGTCGGGCTCACCGACGACCCGGTCGACGGCCCGCTGCCCGAGGTGCCCGGCGTCGAGGCGGCCGAGGAGGTCTTCCTGCTCGACGTGCTGTCCCGCGCGCTCGAGCGGCCGCTGTCGCGGGCCGACGTCGTCGGGCGCTTCGCGGGGGTCCGGCCGCTGCTCGCCGGCGCCGAGGGGCGCACCGCCGACCTGTCGCGGCGGCACGCCGTCGTGCAGGACGGCACCGGCGCGTGGACGGTCCTCGGCGGCAAGCTCACCACCTACCGGCAGATGGCCGAGGACGCCGTCAGCGCTGCCACGGCCGCCGTCGCGCCGGGCACCGCCTGCCGCACGCGCGACCTGCCGCTCGTCGGGGCGGGGCCGGCGCCGTCCGGCGTGCCCGCGCGGCTCGTGCGCCGGTACGGCAGCGAGGCCGCCGACGTCGCCGCCCTCGCCGACGCCGACCCGCGGCTGCTCGCCCCGGTCGCGCCCGGCGTCCCGGTGCTCGGTGTCGAGCTGCTCTGGGGCGTGCGGGCCGAGGGGGCGCTGCTGCCCGAGGACCTGCTCGAGCGGCGCACCCGGCTCTCGCTCGTCGACGCCTGGGCCGAGGCGGCGCGGCCCGCGGTCGAGGAGGCGCTGGCGGCGGCGCTCGCCAGTTGATCGACGGAAGGTCCGCGACAGCGCGGGCTCCGTCGATCACGTGCCGGCGTCGCAGGAGCTCCGTCGATCAGCCGGGGGGGGGCTAGTCGAGGACGGCGCCCTCGGCGAGCGGCGGCACGCGCAGCCGCAGGAACGGCACCCGCTCGAGCAGGGCGGTGCCGGCGCGGTGCACGGCCACCGGGTCGCGCGTCACCAGCCAGTCCCACACGTCGTCGGTGCCGC
>DATMKB010000304.1:0-2117 GCA_035553635.1 Mycobacteriales bacterium | reverse complement strand
GAGGACCGCCTCGTCGAGCACCTCGTCCGCCTGGTCCTCGCCATGGGCCGCACCCTCGACGTCCCCGGGAGGCCGTCATGACCCTCGCTCCCGAGCGCCCCGCGGCGTCCGCCACCGCGCTGGCCGGCCGGTCCACCGGGCCCGGTCCCGTGCCGGCCCTCGTGCAGCCGCTCGACCGCGCCCCGGCCGGTCGCCGGTGGCAGCACTTCGACGCCGCCGCCCGCGAGACCTCCGCCGGCCGACGCCTGGCGGCCGTGCGCGCGCTGGCCCACGACTGGCGCGCCGACTTCACCGCGAGCGGCCGGCCCGACACCGTCCTCACCTGCGACCTCGTGACGCTGCCCTACCCGACGCGCTACGGGCTCTTCCGCGCGGCGGCGAGCCCGGCGCCCTACCTCGCCATCACGAACCGCATGGTGGTCGTGCGCTGGACCGACGACGACGGCACCCGCCGCACGCTGCTCTTCGAGCCCAGCGACATCGACCTCGGGGAGAGGACGCCGTTCTTCCAGGACCTCGTCGCCTCGGCCGGTCCGGCGGCCGGCCTGCTCGACCGCCGGCTCACGACCCGGCACGGCCGGGTGCTCGAGCACCTGCGCCGGCTGGGCATCGCGCCCGAGGAGGTCGACTACCTCGTCTTCGACCACCTGCACACCCAGGACGTCCGCCGCTGGCTCGGCACGACGGCGCCGCAGCCCGACCTGGCGGGCCTGACCGGCTGGCCCGACGCGCCGCTCGAGCCGGTCTTCCCGAACGCCCGCCTGCTCGTGCAGCGCGAGGAGCTCGAGGCGATGGTCGACCTGCACCCGTTCCAGCGGCCCTGGTACCAGGCCGGGACCTTCGCCGACGTGCGCCCCGACGCGGTCGTCGCCCTCGACGGCGACGTCGCCCTCGGGCCCGGCGTCGGCGTCCTGAGCACGCCGGGCCACACGGTGGGGAACCAGTCGCTCGTCGTGCACACCTCCACCGGCGTGTGGGCGAGCAGCGAGAACGCGGTGAGCGCCGAGTGCCTGGTGCCCGAGCACTCGCGGATCCCGGGCGTCGCGCGGTACGCCCGGCGCTGGGGGCAGGAGGTGGTGCTCAACAGCAACACCCCGGAGATGCTCCGCGAGCAGTACGACTCGATGGTGAAGGAGAAGTCGGTGGTCGACCCGAGCCTGCGCGACCCCCGCTTCCCGCAGTTCTTCCCGTCGAGCGAGCTGACGGCCGTGCGGTGGAGCCCCGGCACGCGGCCGACGTTCATCCACGGGGCGCTCGGCGGCTGACCGGCTGTCGTCCCGGCTGGCGCGCCTCCCGGCGTGCCTCCCGACGCGCCGACGCCGCGCGCCGCTGCGCCGCCGTGCGGTCCTGGCCGACCAGGGGCGGGAGGTCCGCGGCGTCGAGCCACTGCGGCAGGCTGACCGGCGCGTCGACGCGGCCGGACCGGCTGTCCTGCACGTCCGGCCCCGCCGTCAGCGGGTAGCGCACGTGCTGGCTGAGCCGCCGGCGCTCGTCGCGCTCGTCGGGCTGGCGGTGCGGCGGCGCGCGGCGCCCGGCGGCGTCCTCTCCCTGGTGCAGGTGCAGCAGCCGCGCGGCGGCCAGCAGCTCGGTGCGGTGCCTCTCGTCTACCGCGGCCAGCGCCGCCGGCGGCAGCACGGCGAGGGGAGTGCCGCGGTCCAGCCACAGGACGACGTCGCCGTCCCGGGAGGCGTGCTCGTCCGGCGGCAGGACGACGACGTCCGGGCAGCCGCAACGGCTCGCCCGCCGGTCCGCCGCACGCTGTCCGACCGGCTCGAGCAGGAGCGGCAGCCGCGGTACGACGTCGGGGACCCAGACGGCGACGGCGAGGTCACCGGTCAGCCGGAGGTCCGGCAGCCAGGACCGGTCCGCGACGGCCCGCAGCGTGGCGGGCGAGACGCCGGCCGCGTCCAGGGCCGTCTCCAGCCGCTGCGTGAGCGACCGGCGCAGGTGCGCGAGCAGCCGCTGCTCGTCCACCTGCGGCGCGCCGTCGGACGAGGCCGGCAAGGGCCGCACGGCGAGCTCCCGGCCGCACGCCGCGAGCAGGGCCTCGAGCGTGGGGACGCCCAGCGACCTGCGGCCGCTCTCGGCGTGGGCGACCGTCCCCGACGACACGCCCG
>DATMKB010000303.1:0-6813 GCA_035553635.1 Mycobacteriales bacterium | reverse complement strand
GGCTCCTCCTCCTCCGACGACGACGGCGACGGCGACGGAGGAGGAGGAGCCGCTGGCGCCCGCCCCCGCCGCCACCTCCGTCTCCCCGACCGCCGAGCCCACCGCGACGCCGACACCGTCGGCGTCCCCCGCGCCGGTCGGCGAGGTGGTGGCCGAGGACGTGCCGCCGAGCGACCCGGTCGCCCGGCTCGTCCAGCTCGTCCTCGGGGCCGCGGTGCTGCTCGGCATCGCCGGCGGCACGGGGCTGTACCTGACGAGGGAGGGAGCCGGGTCGTGAGCGACTGCCTGTTCTGCCGGATCGTCGCGGGGGAGGTGCCGGCCGACGTCGTGCACGAGTCGCCGCGCACCCTGGCCTTCCGCGACATCTCCCCGCAGGCGCCGGTGCACGTGCTCGTCGTGCCGCGCGACCACCACGCCGACATGGCCGCCGCCGTCGACGCCGACCCGGCGCTCGCCGCCGAGGTCCTGGCTGCGGCCGTCGCCGTCGCCCGCGCCGAGGGCCTCGACGGCGGCTACCGGCTCGTCGCCAACACCGGTGACGACGGTGGCCAGACCGTCCACCACCTGCACGTGCACGTCCTGGGCGGCCGCCGGCTGTCCTGGCCCCCGGGCTGACCCGCTCCGGCCCGGCCGCCCGCGCTGCACGGCGGCGTCGGCGGTGATCGACGGAGGGTCCGCGACGCCTGCGCGTGATCGACGGAGCCCGGGGTGTCGCCGGTCCTCCGTCGATCACCCGCCGCGGGCGTGCGGGGAAGCGTGCGGCCGCGCGTAGCGTTGCACCCTGCGCCCGTCCCGTCCCCACCACTGGAGGAGCGGCCACCCGGCCGACCCATGGCAGATCCCGCCGACCTCCCCACCGTGCCGTCCGTGCCCGTCGAGCGCGTCGTCAGCAAGCTCGTGGTGCCCCCGGAGGTGCCGATGCTGGGCCTGCTCGGGCAGCGCGACGAGGTGCTGCGCACCGTCGAGCGGCTCGTCCGCAGCGACGTCCACGTTCGGGGCAACGAGATCACCGTCACCGGCTCGGCCGCCGACAACGCGCTCGCCGTGCTGCTGCTCGAGCAGCTGCTCGCGCTGCTGCGCAAGGGCGAGCAGCTCTCGCCCGACGCCGTCGAGCGGGCGCTCGCCGTCCTGCAGCAGGACGCGCGCCCGGCCGAGGTGCTGACCCTCAACATCCTGTCGAACCGAGGCCGCACCATCCGGCCCAAGACGGTGAACCAGAAGCGCTACGTCGAGGCGATCGACCAGCACACCATCGTCTTCGGCGTCGGGCCGGCCGGCACCGGCAAGACCTACCTGGCGATGGCCAAGGCCGTGCAGGCGCTGCAGGCCAAGCAGGTCAACCGGATCATCCTCACCCGCCCGGCCGTCGAGGCGGGGGAGCGGCTGGGCTTCCTGCCCGGCACGCTCTTCGAGAAGATCGACCCGTACCTGCGCCCGCTCTACGACGCGCTGCACGACATGCTCGACCCCGAGTCGATCCCGAAGCTCATCGAGTCGGGGACGATCGAGGTCGCGCCGCTGGCGTTCATGCGCGGGCGCTCGCTCAACGACGCGTTCATCATCCTCGACGAGGCGCAGAACACCACGCCCGAGCAGATGAAGATGTTCCTCACCCGGCTGGGCTTCGGCTCGAAGATCGTCGTCACGGGCGACGTCACGCAGACCGACCTGCCGGGCGGGCAGACGAGCGGCCTGAAGGTCGTGCGCGAGATCCTCGACGGCGTGGAGGACCTGCACTTCGCCACGCTGTCGTCGGCCGACGTCGTCCGGCACAAGCTCGTCGGGAAGATCATCGACGCGTACGCGCAGTACGACGCCGAGGAGCAGCGGGCGCTCGCCCGCCGGCAGCCCGGCCGCCGCTCGTGATCGAGGTCCTCAACGAGGCCGGCGCCGACGTCGACGAGCGGGCGCTCGTCGACGTCGCCCGGCACGTGCTCGACCGGATGGGCGTCTCGCCGCAGGCGGAGCTGTCCATCTCGATCCAGGACGCCGCGGAGATGGAGCGGCTGCACGTGCAGTACATGGACCTGCCGGGTCCCACCGACGTGCTCGCCTTCCCGATGGACGAGCTCGACCTGCGCGGCTCGCGCGGCGTCCCGCAGGGCTCGGGAGCCGAGGACGAGGAGGCGGCGCCGACGCTGCTCGGCGACGTCGTGCTGTGCGTCGAGGTGGCCGAGCGGCAGGCGCGCGAGGCCGGCCACTCCACGCTCGACGAGCTGCAGCTGCTCACCGCGCACGGCGTCCTGCACCTGCTCGGCTTCGACCACGCCGAGCCCGACGAGCACGCGGAGATGTTCGGACTGCAGGCCGAGCTGCTCGCGAGCTTCCGGTCGGGCGGCGCCTCAGGCGACGGCGGGGAGCCGGCGGACGGCGCGCAGGCCGAGCAGCAGGGCGGCGGCGCCGGTGACCGCGGTGAGCAGGAGCCCGGCCTCCGGGCCTGACCGCTCCACGAGCACGCCCGCGGCGGCGGCGCCCAGCGCGGCTCCGCCGAAGATGCCGGAGCTGCTCCAGGCGAAGGCCTCCGTCACCGTGCCGGCCGGCGCGGCACCGCCGAGCAGCACGGAGTTGCACGCGCTGTACGGCGCGATCGTCAGGCCGTAGCAGAACAGCGCCGCGCCCATGAGCGGCAACCCGGCCGACAGCGGGCCGCCGGCGAGCCAGGGCAGCGCGGTGCTGGCCGCCAGGAGCGCGACGAGGACGGGCAGCTGGCGGCGGTGGGCGACGGCCGGGTGCGCGGCGCCGTAGGCGAGCCCCCCGGCGATCGACCCGACGCTCCAGACGGCGAGCAGCACGCCCGCCGACGACGGCCGCCCGCCGAGGTCCTCGACGAAGGCCGGCAGCGCGACCTCCACCGCGCCGAAGCCCGCGCCCACCGCGCCCACCCCGAGCAGCAGCGCGCGCACCGGCGCAGCGGTGAGCGGACCGAGCACGTGCCGCTCCACCTCCACCGGGCGGACGGCGCGCACGGCCGGCGCCGACACCATGAGGAGGGTGCCGACGAGGGTGAGCACCGCCGCGGCGAGCACCGCGGCCGACGGGCCGGACACCGCCGACAGCAGCGCCACCGACAGCGGGCCGCCGACGAAGCACAGCTCCACGACGACGGCCTCGAGCGAGAAGGCGGTGATGAGCGCCTCGCGCGGCACAAGCACGCCCCACAGCGCCCGCATGACCGAGCTCAGCGGCGGCACGGTGGCGCCCGCCGCGACCGCGGCGGCGGCGAGCACGGCCGCGCCCGCCCCGGACGCCGCCAGCAGGACGAGCGCGACGAGGGCCACCGGGTGCAGCAGGCCGGTGAGCAGCAGGACGCGCCGCGGCCCGCGCCGGTCGGCGGTGCGGGCGCGGGCGGGGCTCACCACGGCGAAGGCGAGCGCGTAGGCGGCGGACACCAGCCCCGCCGCGGCGTAGGAGCCGGTCGCCTCACGGGTGAGCAGGAGCGCCGCGAGACCGGTCATCCCGAGCGGCAGCCGCCCGACGACGCTCGCCGCGAGCGGCGCGGCGGTGCCGGTGCCGGACAGCACGACGGCGTAGCGGTCGAGCAGCGTCACGGGCGGCGGCGGCGGTCGGTCACCGCCGCGACGCTAGCGGTCCGCGGGCGCGAGGACGCCGGCCTCCTCGAGCGTGAGCTGGCGGCCGGCAGCCGGCTCGTCCGGGTACGGGTCCGGCTGCCGGGCCGGCCTGGAGCGGCGGGCGTGCAGGGCGCCGCCGAGCGGCCCGCCGAGCAGGCAGCCGACGCCGGCGGCGACGGCGGCGCCGAGCAGGTAGGCCAGCAGCGCGTCGCCGTAGGAGGCGCGGAACACCACCAGGGCGACGAGGATGGCGGCGAGGGCGCCGAAGGGCGCCGCGGCGAAGGCGCCGCGCCAGGCCCAGCGGTCGTCCCACCACCGGCTGGGCGGGGGTCGGAGCGCGTCGGCGAGCATGCCGACGTCGTGCCCCCGGTGCCGCACGGGCCGGCGTCGGCCGTGCGACGAGCGCGTGTCAGCCGGCGCAGGACGCGCAGGTGCCGAACACCTCGACGGTGTGCGTGACGTCGGTGAAGCCGTGCTCGCGCGCCACCGACGCCGCCCAGGCCTCGACCTCGGGGCCGTCGACCTCGACGCTGCGCCCGCACGACCGGCAGACCAGGTGGTGGTGGTGCTCCGCGGTGGGGCAGCGGCGGTAGACGGCCTCGCCGTCGTCGGTGCGCAGCACGTCGACCTGGCCGGCGTCGGCGAGCGCCTGCAGGTGCCGGTAGACGGTGGTGAGACCGACCGGTGCGCCGCCGTCCTCGAGCAGGCGGTGCAGGTCCTGGGCGCTCTTGAACCCGTCGACGCGCTCGAGGAGGTCGGCGACGGCGGTGCGCTGGCGGGTGGTGCGCACGCCCGGCAGCGGGCGGGGCGAGGTCACGGTCGGGCCTCCTCGGGCAGCAGTCCCAGCGCCGCGGGGTCGGGTGCCCCGCGGCGGACGCGGCGCAGCACGGTACCGGCGGCGCCGGCCACGGCGAACAGCCCCAGCGCCACCACGACGATGAGCGCGCCGGGGGGCGTGTCGGCGTAGTAGGAGCCGGTGACGCCGGCCAGCGCGGACAGCACGCCGAGCGACAGCGCGAGCACCACGGTGGCGCGGAAGCCGCGCACCACCTGCTGCGCCGCCGCCACGGGCACCACCATGAGGGCGCTGACCAGCAGCAGCCCGACGACGCGCATGGCCACCGTGACGGTGACGGCCGCCAGGACGGCGAGCAGGACGTTGAGCGTGCGCACCGGCAGCCCGGCGACGCGCGCGAACTCCTCGTCGTGGCAGACGGCAAACATCTCCCGCCCGACGGCGAGCAGCACGAGCAGCAGCCCGCTCGACAGCGCGCCGATGACGACGACGTCGGCCGGGGTCACCGACGTCAGCGAGCCGAACAGGTAGGCGAGCAGGTTGGCGTTCGTGCCGTTGTCGGACAGGCCGATGAGCAGCACACCGCCGGCGATGCCGCCGTAGAACATGAGCGCGAGCGCGACGTCGCCGCTCGTGCGGCCCTGCTGGCGCACCAGCTCGATGACGACGGCGCCGACGGTGGCCACCACCACCGCCGTGAGCACGGGCGCCGTGCCGAGCAGGAAGCCGAGCGCCACGCCGGTGAGCGCCACGTGCCCGATGCCGTCGCCCATGAGCGCGAGCCGGCGCTGCACCAGGAACACCCCCACGGCGGGGGCGGCCAGGCCGACGAGCAGCGCAGCGACCAGCGCCCGCTGCATGAAGGCGTACTGCAGGACCTCCATCAGCGCAGCCCCCACGCGCTGCCCGGCACGTGCGGCGCCTCGTGCGGCGGGTGCGCGTGCTCGGGGTCGTGCAGGTGCAGGTGGTCGGGCTCGGGCGGCGGGCCGTCGTGGAGCACGCGCCCCTCGGCCAGCGTCACGGCGCGGCGCACCAGGCCCTGCAGCGGGCCGAGCTCGTGCAGCACCAGCAGCACGGTGGTGCCGCGCTCGGCCATCCGCTGCACCGCGACGGCGAGCGCCTCCTGGGAGGCGAGGTCGACGCCGGCGGTGGGCTCGTCCATGACGAGCAGCTCCGGGTCGCCGGCCAGCGCGCGGGCGATGAGCACCCGCTGCTGCTGCCCGCCGGACAGCGTCGCGACGGCGTCGCGGGCGCGGGGGAGGAGGTCGACCACCTCGAGCGCGCGCGTGACGGCGTCGCGGTCGTCGGGCCGGGAGCGGCGCAGCCGGCCGACGCGGGCCAGGCGCCCGGTGGCCACCACCTCGCGCACCGTCGACGGGACGCCGGTGGCGGCGCCGGTGCGCTGCGGGACGTAGCCGAGGCGGGTGCGCTGCACGCGCGCGGCGGGCTCGCCGAACAGCCGCAGCTCGCCGGCGAGCAGCGGCACGAGGCCGACCACGGCCCGCACGAGCGTGCTCTTGCCCGAGCCGTTCGCGCCGAGGACGGCGACGACCTCCCCGGCGTCCACGCGCAGGTCGACGCCGGACAGCACCGGGCGGCCGTCGTGACCGACGGCCGCCCCGTGCAGCTCGACGACGGGCGTCACGCGCAGCCCAGCGCCGTCCGCAGCGCGTCGAGGTTGGTGCGCATCGCGGTGAGGTAGTCGCCGTCCTCAGGGCCGCCCTCGAGCGGGCTGAGCACCTCGGCGGTGGCCCCCACCTCGCGGGCGAGCGACTCGGCCACGCGCGGGCTCACGAGCTCCTCGAAGAAGATGGTGGTCACCCCGCGCTCCCGAGCCGTCTCGGCGACCTCGGCGAGCCGCCGCGGCGACGGCTCCTCCTCGGGCGAGAGCCCGCTCACGGCGAGCTGCTGCAGACCGTAGCGGTCGGTGAGGTACCCGAACGCGTCGTGGCTCGTGACGACGTCCTGGCGCTCGCAGGTGGCCAGGCCCTCGCGGTAGTCGGCGTCGAGGGACCGCAGGTCGGCGGCCACCTCGTCGGCTCGGGTCCGGAAGCCCTCCGCCTGGTCCGGTGCGCGCTCGGCGAGGGCGTCGGCGAGCGAGGACGCGATGGTGGTCAGGCGGGCCGGGTCGAGCCACACGTGCGGGTCCTCGCCGCCGTGGTCGTGGCCCTCCTCGCCGTGCGCGGCGCCGTCCTCGTCAGCGTGCGCCTCGTCCTCGTGCCCGTGCTCGTCCTCGTCGGCGTGCGGCTCCTCCTCGGCGTGCGGGTCCTCGCCGTACGTGCGCACCTCGACGAGGTCGAGGACGTCGACGGCGCGGTCGGCGGCCTGCTGGTCGACGGTCTCGTCGAGCGCCGGGGTGAAGCCGCGGGAGTAGACGACGAGGTCGGCCTCGCTCACCGCCGCCACCGACTGCGGGGAGAGCTCGAGGTCGTGCGGCTCGGCGCCCGG
>DATMKB010000302.1:0-10096 GCA_035553635.1 Mycobacteriales bacterium | reverse complement strand
CTGTTCACCGCGCCGGCCCGCGCCGTCACGCCCGACCCCGACCGCCGCATCGTCTCGCGCCGCGAGAGCGTGCAGGAGCACTTCCGCACCGGCGGCCTGCCGTTCGGCCACGGCTTCACCGCCGAGAACGTCGAGAAGGGCACCGCCTACTACGCCTTCGACCCGCACCCGCAGGTGCGCGGCATCGTCCTCGACACCGTGAACCCGAACGGCGAGTCGAACGGCTCGCTCGACCGCAGGCAGCTGGCGTGGCTGCAGGGGCAGCTGGACGCCTCGGCCGGCCGGCTCGTCGTCGTCTTCTCACACCACACGATCGGCACGATGACCAACCGCATCCCGGTCGGCAGCGACGACCCCGCCGACTTCGGGGAGCGGGTGCTCGGCCCGGAGGTGCGCGACCTGCTCCTGCGCTACCCGAACGTCGTGATGTGGGTCAACGGCCACACGCACCGCAACCAGGTCACGCCGCACACCCGGGCCGGCGGCGGCGGCTTCTGGGAGGTGAACACGGCCGCGCACGTCGACTTCCCCTGCCAGGCGCGGCTGCTCGAGATCGTCGACAACCTCGACGGGACGCTGTCGGTCTTCGGCACGGTCGTCGACGCCGACGCGCCGCTGGTGCCGCCCACCACCGTCTCGGCGGCCACCCCGGTGCGCGAGCTCGCCTCGCTGGCCCGCGAGCTGTCCGCGAACGACTGGCAGGACCGCGGCACCGACCGCAACGGCCCCGTCGAGGCGCGCAACGTCGAGCTGCTCGTCGCGGCGCCCTTCCCGCTGACGGCGGCGCCGCCCGCGGCCGCCCCCGCGGTGCCGCGCACCGAGCCGGCCGCCCCGGCGGCGCGCGCGCTGCCCGCGACGGGCGGCACAGCGGCCGCCGCGGCGCTGGCGCTCGCCGGGGCGGGTGCGCTGGCGGCCCGCGCCGGCCGCGCCGCGACGACGGGCCGGGACGACTAGGAGCCCAGCGCCTGCAGGGCGTCGCCGTCCAGGCGCCAGGTGGTCCACTCGTCCTCGGGGCGCGCGCCGACGCTGCGGTAGAAGGCGTGCGCGCTCTCGTTCCAGTCGAGCACCCACCACTCGAAGCGCGGCCAGCCGCGCTCCACGCACACGGCGGCGAGCGCCCGCAGCAGCGCGGTGGCGAGCCCCTGCCCGCGCGCGGACGGCCGCACGTAGAGGTCCTCCAGCCACATGCCGGGCCGGCCCTTCCACGTCGAGAAGGTGACGTACCAGAGCGCCATGCCGACGACGGCGCCCGTGCCGTCGACCGCGACGTGGCAGGACGCGACGGCGTCCGGTCCGAACAGCGCCGCGGTGAGCAGCTCCTCCGTGGCCTCGACGGCGTCGGGCTCCCGCTCGTACTCGGCGAGCTCGCGGACGAGCTCGAGCAGCACGGGGACGTCGGCGGGCTCGGCGGTGCGGATCAACGGTCCTCCTCCTCGGGGCCGGACAGGCCGACGGCCCGGCCCCTCGTGCGGGGGCCGGGCCGTCGGGCCGCTGCGGGTCAGGCCTGGTCGGCCGACTGCGGGACGACGTACTCCTTGCCCTTGGTCTCCCAGAAGACCCGGGCGACCTCGTCGATGCCGTCGAGCAGCGCCTGGCCGGTCGACGGGTCGAGGGTGCCGCGGGCACCGGTGCCGCTCGCCGCCTTGATCGTCTTGTTGATCGTGTCGTGCAGCGTCGGGTACTTCTCGAAGTGCTCGGGCTTGAAGTAGTCGTGCCACAGCACCGCGAGGTGGTGCTTCGCGAGGCCGGCGCGCTCGTGGATGATGAGCGCGGCGCGCTCGCGGTACAGCGGGTCGTCGTTCGCCTGGGCCTTCTTCTGCATGGCGAGGACCGACTGGGCCTCGATGCGCGCCTGAGCGGGGTCGTAGACGCCGCAGGGCAGGTCGCAGTGCGCCGAGACGACGGTGGTCGGGGTCAGGAGGCGGGGGAGCCGCATGCTGGTCCTCTCGTTCGGGTGTCCGCGCCGGAGCGGCGGGGGGTCGCGCTGGCGCGACCCTACGCCCGGCCCCCTGCCCGCACGACCCCGGAGCACACCGTGAACCTCGACGCCTCGTCCGGCTCCGCTGCGCCGGCCCGCCGCGGGCTCGGCACGGCCCTGGTCGCCGGCCCGTCGATGCTGCCGACCCTCGCCGACGGCGACGCCCTGCTCGTGCGGTGGGGCGCCGCGGCCCGGCCCGGCGACGTCGTCGTCGCCCGGTTCCCGGCGCGGCCGGGGCTCCTCGTGGTCAAGCGGGCGGTCCGGCCCGACGGCGGCCTGTGGTGGGTCGAGGGCGACAGCTCCGCGGTGGCCGACGACAGCCGCCGCTACGGGCCGGCCGAGGTGCTGGGGCGGGTGGTGCTGCGCTGGTGGCCGCTGCGCCGGCTCGGCCGTCCCGGGCCACCCCCGCCGCGCTGACCTGGCCCGGACGGGCTACCCCGACCGGCCCTGCCGGGCGGTTCTGCGTCCAGCGGCTGGAGGGCCGGCCGGGCGCGGCCGAGGACGGGGACGTGGGGGACGGGAGCAGCACCGCGGCGCGCGACGTGCTGCCGCGCGGCGTCCGGCGGCGGCTCGGCCGCACCGACGCCGTCCTCGCCGCGGTGCTCGTCGGCGAGCTGCTCGCCGGCACGGCCGCGGGCGCCGCCTGGCAGGTGCGCGACGACCTCGCCCGGGCGTGGGTGCCTGACGTGCCCCGCGCCGCCACCGCACCGGCCGCGCCCGCGCCGCCGCAGGCGGCGACCACCTGGGTGGTGGTGGCTCCGCCGGCCGCCCCGGCGCCGCCGCCCCCGCCGCGGCGCACCGTGCCGCGCGACCCCTTCGAGGTCCAGCTGCCCTGAGCCGTCGCGCGCGCCGGCCTGTGCTTCCCTGTAGGGGCTCGGGTGACCCCCGCTCGGCCTCCTCCCGCGACGCCACCGAGTCGCGGCGCAGGCGGCCCGACCGTCCGCTCCGCGCGGCGTCCCGAGGGCGCCGTCGCGCACCCGAGGAGAACCGCGCGTGACCGCCCAGCTGGAGGACCTCGTCGTGCAGGCCGCTGAACCGGACCCCGCCCCCGCGTCGCGGGACGCCGACCCGGTCTTCGCCCTGCACCGCGGCGGCAAGGTCGAGGTCGTCTCGTCCGTGCCGGTCGAGACCCGCGAGGACCTGTCCCTCGCCTACACCCCGGGCGTCGCCCGCGTGTGCACGGCGATCGCCCAGGACCTCGACCTCGCCTACGACTACACCTGGAAGTCGCACACGGTCGCCGTGGTCACCGACGGCACCGCCGTGCTCGGCCTCGGCGACATCGGCCCGACGGCCGCCCTGCCGGTCATGGAGGGCAAGGCGCTGCTGTTCAAGCAGTTCGGCGGCGTCGACGCCGTGCCGATCTGCCTCGACGTCACCGACGTCGACGAGCTCGTCGAGACGGTCGTGCGGATGGCGCCGGCGTTCGGCGGCATCAACCTCGAGGACATCAGCGCGCCCCGCTGCTTCGAGGTGGAGCGCCGGCTGCAGGCCCGCCTCGACATCCCGGTCTTCCACGACGACCAGCACGGCACCGCCATCGTGGTGCTCGCCGCGCTGCGCAACGCGGCCCGCCTGACCGGCCGGTCGCTCGGCGACCTGCGCGCCGTCGTCAGCGGCGCGGGGGCGGCCGGCATCGCGGTCTCGCGCATGGTCCTCGAGGCGGGCATCGGCGACCTCGCGGTGGCCGACAGCAAGGGGATGGTGCACCTCGGCCGCGACGACCTGAACTCCGAGAAGCGGATGTTCGCCGAGATCAGCAACCGCTCGAACCTCGTCGGCACGTTCGAGGAGGCGCTCGCCGGCGCCGACGTCCTCATCGGCCTGTCGTCGGGCACGGTGTCGCCCGAGGCGGTGCGCTCCATGAACCCCGACAGCATCGTGTTCGCCATGGCGAACCCCGACCCCGAGGTGCACCCCGACGTCGCGCACGCCTGCGGCGCCCGCGTCGTCGCCACCGGCCGGTCGGACTTCCCGAACCAGATCAACAACGTGCTGGCGTTCCCCGGCGTCTTCGCCGGCGCCATGTCGGTGCGCGCCACCCGCGTCACCGAGGGCATGAAGCAGGCCGCCGCCGTGGCGCTGGCCGGCGTCGTCGGCGACGACCTCACCGAGGACTGCGTCATCCCGTCGGTGTTCGACGAGCGGGTGGCCCCCGCGGTCGCCGCCGCCGTGGCGCAGGCCGCCCGCGAGGAGGGCGTGGCCCGGCTCTAGGGTCGGCGCGTGCTCGCCGTCTCCTGCACCAGCCAGTCCGCCGACGACCCGCTCTCCGGCCTCACGGTCGGCGACCGCCCGGCCCCGGAGGTGCCGGACGGGTGGGCGCGCGTGCACGTGCGCGCGGCCTCGCTCAACCACCACGACCTGTGGTCGCTCAAGGGCGTGGGGCTGCCCGCGGACCGGCTGCCCATGGTGCTCGGCTGCGACGCCGCCGGCGTGACCGACGACGGCGACCAGGTGGTGGTCCACGCGATCGTCGGCGACCCCGACTGGACCGGCGACGAGACCCTCGATCCCAAGCGCACCATCCTGTCCGAGCGCTACGCGGGCACCTTCGCCGAGCAGGTCGTCGTGCCCCGTCGCAACCTGCTGCCCAAGCCCGCCGGGCTTTCGTTCGCCGAGGCCGCCTGCCTGCCGACGGCGTGGCTCACCGCCTACCGGATGCTCTTCACGCAGAGCGGGCTGCGCCCCGGCGACCGGGTGCTCGTGCAGGGCGCCGGCGGCGGCGTCGCGACGGCGTGCATCGCCCTGGCCCGGGCCGCGGGCCTGGTGGTGTGGGCCACCAGCCGCGACGAGGAGAAGCGCCGGCGTGCCCTCGAGCTCGGGGCGCACGAGGTCTTCGAGCCGGGCACGCGGCTGCCGTCGCGCGTCGACGCCGTCATGGAGACGGTCGGCCGCGCCACCTGGTCGCACTCGATGAAGTCGCTGCGCCCGGGCGGCACCCTCGTGGTGTCCGGGGCCACCACCGGCTCCGACCCGTCGGCCGACCTGTCGCGCCTGTTCTTCCTGCAGCTGCGCGTCGTCGGCTCGACGATGGGCACGCGCAGCGAGCTCGAGGCGCTGGTGCGGATGTGCGAGGCGACCGGCCTGCGCCCGCTCGTGCAGGAGGAGGTCCCCCTGCCGGAGGCGCGCCGGGCGTTCGAGCGGCTCGCCGAGGGGGACGTCGTGGGCAAGCTCGTCCTCACTGCCCCCTGACCCTGGAGCCGCAGTGGTCCTGCCGGTCCACGACCTCAACCCGACCCGCCGGACGCCGTGGGTCACCCGGCTGCTGCTCGCGGTCAACGTCGTCGCGTTCCTCGTCAGCCCGGTCGCCACGGCCGGCCTGACGGGCAACGAGGCGCCCCAGGCCCTGTGCGAGCAGCTCGCGTTCTTCGACGAGTACGCCGCCAAGCCCAGCGAGCTGCTGACCAACGACCCCGCCGACCTCGTGGCCACCGGCGAGGTCGGCGAGGACGCGAGCGGCCGGCTGGGCTGCGCGCTCGCCCCGCCGGCCTACGAGAAGTCGCCGGTGCTCTCCGTCGTGACGGCGATGTTCCTGCACGGCGGATGGCTGCACCTGGCCGGCAACCTGCTGTTCCTGTACGTCTTCGGCAACAACGTCGAGGACCGGCTGGGGCGGCTGAGGTTCCTGCTCTTCTACCTGGCCTGCGGCTTCGCGGCGACCTACGGCTTCGCCCTGCCCGACGCCGGCAGCACGCAGCCGCTGGTGGGCGCCTCCGGCGCCATCGCCGGCGTGCTGGGGGCCTACCTCGTGCTCTTCCCGCGGGCCCGGGTGTGGTCGCTGCTGACGTTCTTCTTCTTCCTGCCCGTGCGGCTGCCGGCCTGGGTGGTGCTGGGCAGCTGGTTCGTCGTGCAGTACCTGTACGCGCAGGGGGCCGGCCTCACCGAGGCCACCGGCGTCGCGTACTCGGCGCACGTCATCGGCTTCGTCGTCGGCGCGGCGCTGGTGTGGCGGCTGCGCGGCTCAGGACGGGTGCGCCACCCGCACGACCCGCGCTGGGGGCCGTACGCGCCGGGGCACGCCCGGTACCGCCCCTGGCCGGGCTGAGGAGCGGCTACCGCTTGCGGCCGTAGAGGCGGCCGCGGGGGTCGTACTCGTCGGTCCTCTGCGGCCCGCGGGACAGCGCCGCGTACGCCATCGTCCCGACGAGCACGACCCACATGGCCGCGAGCAGCCCGCCGTAGCGCGGGCCGACGGCCAGCACGAACAGCACTGCGGGGGCCAGCACCGCCACGAGCCAGCGCGGCGCGGACGAGGGGCGGGACGAGGTGCTCACCCGCTCACCGTAGGTGCGCCGGCGGCGGCCGGCCCGCTCAGTCGTCGTCCTCGTCGTCGAGGCGGGCCAGCCAGGTGGCGAGCCGCTCGACCGGCACCTCGAAGTCGGGGTTGAGGTCGACGAACTGGCGGAGCCGCTCGGCGAGCCAGGCCAGCGTGACCTGCTCCTCGCCGCGCCGCTCCGCCAGCTCCTCGAGCCCGCGGTCGGTGAAGTACACGCCGCTACAGGCCCTCGAAGACCGCCTGCACGAGCGCCGCCTGCTCGGCCTCGTGCACCTTGCTCGAGCCGGCCGCGGGGGAGGAGGCGGCGCTGCGCGAGATGCGGCGCAGCCGCCGGCCCTCGGGCAGGTGGTCGGGCAGGTTGAGGGCCATGTACGCCCAGGCGCCCTGGTTCGCCGGCTCCTCCTGGCACCACACGACGTCCTGCGCGTTCGGGAACGCGGCCAGGGCGTCGGCGATCTCCTCGCCGGGCAGCGGGTAGAGCTGCTCGACGCGCACGAGGGCGACGTCGCTGCGCTCGGCCTTGCGGCGGGCGGCGAGCAGGTCGTAGTGCACCTTGCCCGTCGTGAGGACGACGCGGCGCACGCCGGCCGGGTCGAGGTCGTCGCGCTCGCCGAAGACGGGGGTGAAGCCCCGGTCGGTGAACTCCTCCACCGAGGACGCCGCCGCGCGCAGGCGCAGCATCGACTTCGGCGACATCACCACGAGCGGCCGCTTGTGCGACTGCAGCGCCTGCTTGCGCAGGAGGTGGAAGTAGTTCGCCGGCGTCGTCGGCGCCGCGACGACGATGTTGTCCTCGGCGCAGAGCTGCAGGAAGCGCTCCAGGCGGGCCGACGAGTGGTCGGGGCCCTGACCCTCGTAGCCGTGCGGCAGGAGCAGCACGACGCTCGAGCGCTGACCCCACTTGGCCTCGCCGGCGGCGATGAACTCGTCGACCATCGCCATCGCGACGTTGACGAAGTCGCCGAACTGCGCCTCCCAGAGCACGAGCGCGTCGGGACGGGCGACCGAGTAGCCGTACTCGAACCCCATCGCCGCGTACTCGGACAGGAGCGAGTCGTAGACGTAGTACGGCGCCTGGTCCTCGGAGAGGTTGGCCAGCGGCGTGTGCTCGGCGCCGTTCGTCCGGTCGACGATGACGGCGTGCCGGTGGCCGAAGGTGCCGCGGCGGGCGTCCTGGCCGGCCAGGCGCACCGGGTGGCCCTCGAGCAGCAGCGAGCCGAAGGCGAGCGTCTCGCCCATCGCCCAGTCGATCGTGGCGTCGTCGATCATCTTCGCGCGCTTCTGCAGCTGCGGGAGCAGGCGCGGGTGCGGCGTGAAGCCCTCCGGCAGCGTGACCTGCGAGTCGGCGACCTGCTTGACCACCTCCATCGGGATGGCGGTGTGCAGGTCGTCGACGCCGGTGGCGGGCGGCTCCGGGCTCATCGGCTCGGCGCTGCTGGCGTCGCGGGTGCCCTGGAAGACCTTCTCCAGCTGCTCCTGGTAGTCGCGCAGCGCCGCCTCGGCCTCCTCGACCGTGATGTCGCCGCGGCCGATGAGGTTCTCGGTGTAGATCTTCCGCACCGAGCGCTTGGCCTCGATCGTGTCGTACATGAGCGGCTGCGTGAAGCTCGGCTCGTCGACCTCGGAGTGCCCGCGGCGGCGGTAGCAGACCATGTCGAGGACGACGTCCTTCTTGAACGCCTGGCGGTACTCGAAGGCCAGCTGCGCCACGCGGACGCAGGCCTCCGGGTCGTCGCCGTTGACGTGGAAGATCGGCGCCTGGACGGTCTTGGCGACGTCGGTGGCGTACACCGACGAGCGGGCCGAGTGCGGGCCGGTGGTGAAGCCCACCTGGTTGTTGACGACGACGTGCACGGTGCCGCCGGTGCGGTAGCCGCGCAGCTGGGCCATCTGCAGCGTCTCCATGACGATGCCCTGGCCGGCGAAGGCGGCGTCGCCGTGGAGCAGGACCGGCAGGACGGTGAAGCCCTGCTCGCCCTTGTTGATCATGTCCTGCTTGGCGCGCACGACGCCCTCGAGCACCGGGTTGACGGTCTCCAGGTGCGACGGGTTGGCCTGCAGGCTCACCGCGACGGTGCCGCCGGCCGGGCTCGTGTAGGAGCCCTCGGCGCCCAGGTGGTACTTCACGTCGCCGGAGCCGTGCGCGGTGCGCGGGTCGATGTTGCCCTCGAACTCGCGGAAGATCTGCGCGTAGCTCTTGCCGACGATGTTGGCGAGCACGTTGAGGCGGCCGCGGTGCGGCATGGCGATGGCGACCTCGTCCAGGCCCTCGTCGGCCGCGCGCTGCAGCACGCCGTCGAGGAGCGGGATGAGCGACTCGCCGCCCTCGAGGGAGAAGCGCTTCTGCCCGACGTACTTGGTCTGCAGGAAGCTCTCGAAGGCCTCGGCCGCGTTGAGCCGCTTGAGCACGTGCAGCTGCTGCTCGCGGTCGGGCTGCTCGGCCTTCTTCTCGAGCCGCTCCTGCAGCCAGCGGCGCTCGGCCGGGTCCTGGATGTGCATGTACTCGACGCCGACGGTGCGGCAGTACGAGTCGCGCAGGACGCCGAGGACCGAGCGCAGCTTCATCGTCTTGCGGCCGGCGAAGCCGCCGACCGGGAACTCGCGGTCGAGGTCCCACAGGCTCAGGCCGTGGTTGACGACGTCGAGGTCGGGGTGGCTGCGCACCTTGAACTCGAGCGGGTCGGTGTCGGCCATGAGGTGGCCGCGCACGCGGTAGGCGTGGATGAGCTCGTTGACGCGGGTCGCCTTGTCGAGGTCGCCCTCGTGGCTGGCCTGCTGGTCCGGCACCCAGCGCACCGGCACGTACGGGATGCGCAGCGCGCGGAAGACGTCGTCGTAGAAGCCGTCCTCGCCGAGGAGCAGCTGGTGCATCCGGCGCAGGAACTCGCCGCTCTGCGCGCCCTGGATGATGCGGTGGTCGTAGGTCGACGTCAGCGTGATCGTCTTGCTGACGGCGAGGCGGGCGAGCGTCTCCTCGCTCATGCCTTGGAACTCGGCCGGGTACTCCATGGCGCCCACGCCGATGATCGCGCCGGCGCCCTGCATGAGCCGCGGCACGGAGTGCTCGGTGCCGATGCCGCCCGGGTTCGTGAGGCTGATCGTCGTGCCCTGGAAGTCCTCGGTCGTCAGCTTGCCGGCGCGGGCGCGGCGGACGATGTCCTCGTAGGCCGCCCAGTAGGCGGCGAAGTCCATCGTGTCCGCCTCCTTGATGGCGGCGACGACGAGCGACCGGGTGCCGTTGCTGTTCTGCAGGTCGATGGCCAGGCCGAGCCCGACGTGCTCCGGCGACACGACGACGGGCTTGCCGTCGACCTCGGCGTAGCTGTTGTTCATCACCGGCACGTCGGCCAGGGCGCGCACCAGCGCGTAGCCGATGAGGTGGGTGAAGGAGACCTTGCCGCCGCGCGAGCGCTTGAGGTGGCTGTTGATGACGATGCGGTTGTCGGCGAGCAGCTTGGCCGGGACGCTGCGCACGCTCGTCGCGGTCGGGACGGCGAGCGAGCTCTCCATGTTCGCCACGACGCGCGCCGCGGCGCCGCGCAGCGGCTGCGTCGACACGCCCTGCGGGGCGGAGGGCGCCGGCCCGCTCTCGGCCTTCTTGCCGTCCTTGCTGGCGGCCTTCGGCTCGGGCTTGGGCTCGGCCTTGGGCTCGGCCTTCGGCGCCGCGGGTGCGGCCGCCGGCGCGCTCGGCTCGGGCTCCGGCTCGGCCTTGGCGGGCGCCGCCTGGCTGGCCGGCGCGGGCGGGGCTGACCCGTTGCCGCTGCTGCCGTTGCCCGACGGCGCGGTGCTCGTGCTGCCGCCGCCGTCGCCCGGCGCGTAGTCGGACAGGAACTCGCCCGAGT
>DATMKB010000301.1:0-4095 GCA_035553635.1 Mycobacteriales bacterium | reverse complement strand
GGTGGCGGCGACCGGCTAGCGGAGGAGGTCGCCGCCGCCCGGCGCGGGGACGTTCACCAGCGAGTGCGCGGCGCGCTCGAGGTGGTCCCAGATGGCCGCGCGGGCGTCGTCGTCGACGTCGAGGCGGGTCACCGCCGCGAGCATGTGCGAGAGCCAGGCGTCGCGCTCGCGCGGCCCGACCTGCCAGGCGACGTGCCGCATCCGCAGCCGCGGGTGGCCCCGCTGCTCGGAGTACGTGGTGGGACCGCCCCAGTACTGCACGAGGAACATCCGCAGCCGCTCCTTGGCCGGCTCGAGGTCCTCCTCGTACATCGGGCGCAGCACCGGGTCCTCGGCCACGCCCGCGTAGAAGTCGTCGACGAGCTGGCGGAAGACCGGCTCGCCCCCGACGTCGTCGTACAGGCTCACACGCCCATCCTGCCCCAGGGCACCGGTCAGGACCGCGGCTCGGACGACGGCGGTCGGGACAGCGCCCGGGTGTCGTCGCGCGCGGCGTCGGCCTCGCCGCCGGCCGTCGCGGTCGGCGGGCGGGGCGGCGTGCGCTCGGCGTCCGGCGGACGGGCGGCGGACGGCGGTGCTGCCGCCTCCTCGGTGCGGCGCGCGGGCCCGGTGACGGGCGTCGGGTCCGACTCCGGGTCCTTGCGGATCCACAGCGCCCGCTGCGGGAACGGGATCTCGATGCCCTCGGCGTCGAAGGCGTCCTTGAGGCACCGGCGGAGCTCGCGCGCGACCTTCCACTGCTCGAGCGGCGCGGTCTTGACCACGAGCCGGATCGCGATGCCGTCGGCGCCGAGCTCCTCGACGCCCCACACCTCCGGCTCGTCGAGGACGAACGCGCCGACGCGCTCGCCCTGCCACACCTCGTCCGCGACGCGCTTGATGACGGCGCTGGCGTGGTCCACGTCGGTGCCGTAGGCGACGGACACGTCGAGCAGCGCGCGTGACCAGCCCTGGCTCATGTTGCCGACGCGCAGCACCTCCCCGTTGCGCACGTGCCACACCGTGCCGTCGACGCTGCGCAGCCGCGTCGTGCGCAGCGCGACGGACTCGACGATGCCGCTCGCCTCGCCCACGTCGACGGCGTCGCCGACGCCGTACTGGTCCTCGAGGATCATGAAGATGCCGTTGAGGAAGTCCTTGACGAGGTTCTGCGCGCCGAAGCCGAGCGCGACGCCGACGATGCCGGCGCCGGCGATGGCCGGGCCGAGGTCGATCTCGAACTCCGACAGCACGGTGGCGATCGCGACGCCGAAGACGACGATGCTCGCGGAGGAGCGCAGGACGCTGCCGATGGTCTCGGCGCGCTGCCGCCGGCGCTCGCTGGCGACCGCCGGGCTCATGTCGAGGAAGCGGCCGCGCAGCGCCTCGGGGACGGCCGGGCTGGCGACGGCCCGCTGCACGACGCGCGAGATGGCGCGGTGCAGGAGCCACCGCAGGAGGACCGCGACGCCGACGATGACGGCGATGCGCAGCGCCAGGGCCGAGTAGTCGGTCGCGCGCTCCGCGGCGTCGCTGACGGCGTCGCGAACGGTGCCGCCCGTCGAGTCGGTGCCGGTATCGGAGGTGCTGGTGGCGAGGGGCAGGGTCACGGCTCCAGTCCTGTGTGTCGGGCGAGGAACGCGAGGACGTCCACGCCGAGGGCGGTCGTGCGGCTCACCGAGCGGGCCCCGTGCCCGACGCCGCGCTCGTCGCGCAGCAGCACCGGGCCGGTGCCCGTGGTCGCGGCCTGCAGCGCCGCGCAGGTCTTGCGGGCGTGCAGCGGGTCGACGCGGGAGTCGCCGTCGAACACGGTGAGCAGGACCGCGGGGTAGCGGGTGCCGCCGCGCACCGCGTGGTACGGCGAGTACGACAGCAGCCAGCCGAGCTCCTCGGGCAGCTCGGCCGTCCCGTACTCGTCGTTCCACGTGCGGCCGAGGCCGAACCTCTCGTACCGCACCATGTCGAGCAGCGGGGCGCTGCACACGACGGCGGCGCACGCCTCCGGCCGCTGGGTCAGCGCGGCGCCGACGAGCAGGCCGCCGTTGCTGCCGCCGTACAGGCCCAGCTGCTGCGGCGTCGTCCAGCCGCCGGCGACGAGGGCGTCGGCGCAGGCGGCGTAGTCGTCGAAGACGTGCTGCTTGTGCTCCCGCATGCCGGCGCGGTGCCAGGCCTCGCCCTCCTCCGACCCGCCGCGCAGGTTCGCCACCACCCAGGTGCCGCCGGCCTCGACCCAGGCGAGCGCGCTCGCTGTGTAGGCCGGCGTCAGGGGAACGCCGAAGCCGCCGTAGCCGTAGAGGACGGTGGGGCGCGGGCGGTCCGGCTCCGGGCCGGCGGAGAGCACCTGCATCCGCACGGTCGTGCCGTCGGCGGAGGTCGTCTCGAGCAGCTGGGCGTGCACCTCGACCGCCGGCCGGCCGGGCGCCTCCGCCCACGTCGTCAGCGCGCGGGTGCGCACGTCGAGGTGCAGCACCTGCGGCGGCACGGTCGCCGTGGTCCAGCCGAGCCAGACGTCCGGACCGCCCTCGGGGGCGGCGGACAGGCCGCTCACCGAGCCGACGCCCGGCAGCGCGACGTCGGCGAGGTGCTGGCCCGACAGGTCGTGCAGCGCCACCTCGGACACCGCGTGCCGGGTGCGCAGGACGACCAGCACCGGACCGTCGTCGCCGTCGGCGAGCACGACGTCCTCCAGCACGGCCTCGTCGTCCTCCGGCAGGACGGTCGTCCAGTCCTGCGGCCGCGCCGGGTCGGCGGTGCAGAGCCGGCCGCGCGGGGCGTCCCGGTCGGTCAGCAGCCAGAGCCGCCCGTGGCGGTCGACCCACGGCGAGCAGTGCGCGTCGACGCCGACCTGCACCTCGGCGGGCGGCCCGCCGGCCGTGCGGTCGAGCAGCCAGACGTCCTCGCGCGGCGCGGTGCCGGCGCTCGCGCTCACGAGGAGCCACCGGCCGTCGGGGGAGACGGAGCACCCGTAGTAGTTGGTGGGGTCGAGCCCCTCGCCCCACACGAGCTCGTCGTCGTCGGCCGGCGTGCCGACGCGGTGCCGCCACACGCGGCGGTGGAACTGCTCCTCGCCCTCCGGCACCGCGCCCGGCGGCAGCCGGCGGACGTAGTACAGCTCGTCGCCGCCCGGCACCCAGGCCACCGGGGAGTACCGGCAGCGGTCGACCGGCCCGTCGAGCACCTCGCCGGTGGCGACGTCGAGCACCGAGAGCCGCGACTCCTCGTCGCCGCCGGTGGAGACCTGCACGGCGATCCGCCGGCCCTCCTTCGACGGCGCCCACGCGTCGAGCGTCGTCAGGCCGCTCGGGTCGAGGGCGGCGGGGTCGAGCAGCACGCGCTCCTCGCCCCCGGGCGCCCGGCAGCGCAGCACGCCGTGCTCCTGCTCGGGGTCGCGACGGGTCCAGAACGCCGTGCCGGCGCGCAGGGCCGGGACGCCGACAGCGCCGGTGCGCAGGAGCTCCGCGAGCCGGGCGGCGAGCCGGTCCCGTCCCGGCAGCGCGTCGAGGACCTCCCGGCACAGGGCGTCCTGCGCCGCGCGCCAGGCGACCGTGCGCGGGTCGTCGACGTCCTCGAGCCAGCGGTAGGGGTCCCGGACCTCGCGCCCGTGCAGCACGTCGACGACGTCGACCCGCTCGGCCGGCGGGTAGGGGAGGGCCACCCGCCCGACCCTAGGCGCGCAGCAGGGCGAGGGCGCAGGCGGCGCCCGCGGTCCACGCGGCGGTGCGCAGCCGGTCGGTGACGAGCAGCCGGCGCGCCGCCGCCGGGTCCCACCCGGCCGACAGCCGCCCGTGCAGCGGCACCTGCAGCGCCACCGTCGACACGACGGTGACCAGGGCCAGCGCCGCCGTCAGCAGCACGAGCGGCCCGGGCCGCAGCACGAGCAGGGCAGCGACGCACAGCCCCTGCGCGGCCCACGCCGGGCCGACGGCGAGGACGATCCGGCGGGTGTGGGCCGCGTGCGCCTCCCGCCACGCCGGCGTCGGGCCGACCTCGCGGAAGGCCGGGTACACGACGAGCTGCACGGTCCAGGCCAGCCCGGCGAGGTACGCCGTCGCGCCGGCGTGCACGAGCAGCAGCAGGTCCACGCCGCCAGTCTGCGCGTGCAGCGTCGTGGCGCAT
>DATMKB010000300.1:0-3979 GCA_035553635.1 Mycobacteriales bacterium | reverse complement strand
GGGGTCGACGTCGTGCTTGATGCTCAGCTCGCGCGAGGGGATGACGCCCTCGGTCTTGTAGCCGATGTCGAGCAGGACCTCGTCGCGGTCGACCTTGACGATGGTGCCTTCGACGATGTCGCCGTCGTTGAAGTACTTGATCGTCGCGTCGATCGCGGCGAGGAAGTCGTCCATGCTGCCGATGTCGTTGACGGCGACCTGGCGGGTGGACGTGGTCTCGAGGGTGGAGGTCAAGGGGTGGGCTCCGGCTGCGGGTGAGGTCGTGACGCGCCCCTGCTGGGCGGGTCGAGAGCGCGCGTCCGAGGGGCACGCCGCCGGTCCGGCAGGCGTGCGCACGTCGCGCGAGGTGCCATCCTACGCCGGTGCGCGGACAGGGGTCGCCCGGACCGGGCGAGAGCGCCCGGGCGAACCGGCGCTGGTGGGACGAGGAGGCGCCGGCCTACTACGCCGAGCACGGCGACTTCCTCGGCGACGCCGACTTCGTGTGGTGCCCGGAGGGGCTGCGGGAGGCCGACGCCCGGCTGCTGGGCGACGTCGCCGGGCGGGACGTGCTCGAGGTCGGCTGCGGCGCGGCGCAGTGCGCGCGCTGGCTCGTCGGGCAGGGCGCGCGCGTCACCGCCTTCGACGTGAGCGCCGGGCAGCTGGCCCAGGCGCGCGCCCTCGACGCCCGCACCGGCGTGCGGGTCGACCGGCTCGTGCAGGCCGACGCCCAGCGGCTGCCCTTCCGCGACGCCTCCTTCGACGTCGTGTGCTCGGCCTTCGGCGGCGTCCCGTTCGTCGCCGACTCCGCCGGGACGATGCGGGAGGTGGCCCGGGTGCTGCGCCCCGGCGGCCGGTGGGTCTTCTCCACCACGCACCCGACCCGCTGGGCCTTCCCGGACGACCCGGGGCCCGGCGGCCTCGTCGTGCGGCAGTCCTACTTCGACCGCACCCCCTACGTCGAGACCGACGAGGACGGCACGGTCACCTACGTCGAGCACCACCGCACGCTCGGCGACCGGGTGCGCGAGCTGCGCGCCGCGGGCCTGGTCCTCGAGGACCTGCTGGAGCCGGAGTGGCCGGAGGGCCACGACCGCGAGTGGGGCCAGTGGAGCCCGCTGCGCGGGGCGCTCATGCCCGGCACCGCGGTCTGGGTCTGCACCCGGCCCTGAACGCGCCGCGGGCCCGTCGCCTGCGGGGGGCAGGCGACGGGCCCGGGCGGGACCGGCTCGGTCAGGCGCCGGTGCGGCGCCGGACGGCGAAGCCGGACAGGCTGCCGAGGGCGAGCAGCGCGAGCGCCGCCGCACCACGGGTGGTGTTGTCCTCGGCCTGGCTGTTCGCGCCGGCCAGCGTGATGCTGTACGCCGCGCTGCCCGTCGCGCCCTCGGGGAGGCCGAACGGCAGGGCGCCGTCGGCGGCCTTCTCGCCCATGGCCTGCAGCATCGCCGCCTTCTTGGCGTTCGACGCCGCCGCGACGCCCGCCGAGCGGGCCAGCAGCGAGGTGCCCTCGCCGGAGAGGCGGTTGGCGCCGTCGGCGAGCTGGGTCTGGCCGTCCTCGACCTTGGCCAGGCCGTCGGCGATCTTGCCCGAGCCCTCCGCCGCCGCACCGAGGCCGTCGGCGAGCTTGGCGCCGCCGTCGTCGAGCTGGCCGAGGCCGTCGGAGAGCTTGGCGGTGCCCTCCTTGGCCGAGCCGAGGCCCGCCTCGAGCTTGCCGCCGCCCGCCGCGAGCTGGCCGAGGCCGCCGGACAGCGCCTTGGCGCCGTCGGCCGCCTTGCCGGCACCGGCGGCCAGCTGGCCGCCGCCGCCCGCGAGCTGGTCGAGGCCGGCCTTGAGGGCCGCCGCGCCGTCCGCCGCCTCGCCGGTCTTGGTGGCGAGGGTGGCCGAGCCGGCCGCGAGCTGGGTGACGCCCGGCGCCAGCGACGACTGGATGCCGGTCACCGCACCGCCGACGCCGGCGAGCAGCTTCTGCACGCCCGGGACGACGGACTCGGCGACGCCCTTGCGAGCGCCCTCGGAGCCGGCGGCGAGCTGGTCGACGCCGCCCTTGATGAGCGTGAGGCCGCCGACGGCGCCCGTCAGGCCCGCCTCGAGGGCGATGAGCCCGTCGCGGGAGGCCGTCGTGTTCTCGATGACGGTCTGCACGCCGTTCGTGACGGCGGCCGCCGTGCCGTTGGCGGTGCCGGCCTTGACCGGGTCGGTGGCCAGGTCGCAGTTGGCCGGCAGGGCCGGCAGCAGGACGTCGTCGGTCGCCGGGTCGGAGTCGTGGTCGGTGAGGACCTGCGCGGCCACGATCGTGTCGCAGGCGGCCTTGAGGGCCGTCAGCGCGGTGGCGAGGTTGCTCTGCGTGAGCTGGGCCGCGCCCTTGAGCTGCGGGAGGGACGTGGCCAGCTTGGTGGTCAGGTCCTCCTTGCTGGCGGTGACGCCGGCCTTGGCGGCGGGCAGGCCCGTGGCCGGGTCGAGGACGGCCGCGAGGCCCTCCTTGACGCCGCCGCGGTCCGCCGGACCGGCCGCGCCCACGGGGTGGGACAGGCCGGCGGCGATCGCCGTCAGGCCCTGCAGCAGGCCGCCCGGGTCGGTGGCGCCGAGGGTGCCCGGCGCGTGGTCGAGGCCGAACAGCAGCTGCTCGAGGCCGACCTTGGCGGCCGGGAGGCCGGCGTCGCCGGCGAGCACGGCCACGCCGTCGCGCACCGACGCGAGGCCGGCCGCGATCTGGGCGGCACCGCCGGCGAGGTCGGGCTGGCCGCTCGTGCTGCGCAGGCCCTCGGCGAGCTTGCCGCCGCCGGCCGCCGCGCTGTTCAGCCCGTCGACGAAGCGCCCGCCGCCGGCGAGCAGCTCCTGCAGGCCGCCGGCCAGCGCCGCGCCACCGGTGTTGGCGGCGTCGAGCCCGTCGGACAGCTGGGTGCTGCCGGCGAGCAGCTGGGCCAGCCCGTCGTCGAGCTTGGCGCCGCCCTCGCGGGCGGAGCCGAGGCCGTCGGACAGCGTGCGGGCGCCGGGGGCGGCGGTGTCGGCGAGGCCGCTGTTGAGGGCCTTGGCGCCGGCGGCGAGCTGCGAGACGCCGTCGAGGATCTTGCGGGCGCCGTCGCGGAGCTCGAGCACCTTGCCGTCGATCTTCGTGGCGCCGGCGGTGAGCTGCGAGGCGGCCGCGGCGCCCTCGGAGATGGAGGTCTCGCTGTTGGCGAGCACCTGGTTGCCGCCGGGGGCGACGGGGACGGCCTGCAGAACGGCCGGCGGGAGCTCGGCGTCCGAGACCTTCGCGGTCCAGGTCAGCTGCTGCGCCGGGGCGCCCAGCGGGTCGAACAGGACGAGCGACCACTTGACGCCCGTGCCGCCGCGGCCGTCGCCGGCGACGTCGGCGAACTCGGCGCCGACCTCGGAGAACTGCTTCGGCAGGACGACGCCCAGCGAGCCGACGTACGGCGTGACGAGGTCGACCGTCTCCTTGATCTCCTTGCCGTTGCCGTCGAGGTAGGTGACCTCGGTCGGCGTCGCCGTGCGGTTCACGACGGTGTAGGTGGTCTCCAGGGTGCCGCTCTTGCCGACGACGTCCTCCGGCGCGACCTCCTTGCCGTCGAGCTTGTACTCGGCCTTGACCGTGATCGGCAGCTTCTCCTTGTAGTCCGCCACGGTGCGGCGGTCCTCGCGACCGTCGACGGTGATGGAGTACTGCGCCTTGCCGTCGCGGACGACGGGGGCCGAGAAGCCGTCGAGGTCGCGCAGGCCCGAGCCGGAGGTCGGGTCCTGCACGGAGACGGAGCCCTTGCCGAGGACCGTGAGCTGGTTGTAGACGCGGGCGCCCTGCAGCTCGCCGGTGGCGTCGAGCTTGGCCTGGACGGTCTCCCGGTTGACGACGGTCGGAGCGCCGTCGGCAGCGGCGGCGGCGGTGGCCGGGCTCGCGAGCGTCAGGCCCGCGAGGCCGCCGGCGACGCCGAGGACGGTGGTGGTGCGCTGGGCGGTACGCCGGATGCGGCGCGGGGAGCTCATCGGTCGCTCTCTCGGGAGG
>DATMKB010000299.1:0-4359 GCA_035553635.1 Mycobacteriales bacterium | reverse complement strand
GTCATGCGCTGCACCCGCTGGCGGCGCACCCGGCGGGCGCGCTGCGGGGCGACGTTCGTGCGGACCCGGCGCAGCTGCTCGATCTCGGCGAGCAGCGCGCTGCGCCGCTGCGCGCGCGCCTTCAGCTCGGACTCGCTCACGTCGGCACCTCCTCGAGGTCGGGCAGCCGCTGCTCGAGGCCCACGAGGTCGCGCACCCGGCGCACCCGGGCGTTCGCGCCGGCGAGCCGCACGACGGTGCCCTGCCGGCGGGCGCGCCCCTCGGCGCGGGCCAGCACGCCGAGCGCGAAGGGGTCGACCATCTCGGTGGCCGTGAGGTCGACGACGACCTCGGCCGGGGCGCCGTCGAGGGCCCGGCCCAGGACGTCCGCCACGCCCGGGGCGGTGCTCGCGTCGAGCCAGTCGGCGACGTCGACGACCACGACCGGCACGCCGCCGCGGCGCTCGAGGTGGGCGCACCGCGTCAAGGGTGGTCCCTCCTCCCGCCGGTCGGACTCCGGCCTGCACCGCCCACTGTCCCCCGTTCCTGTCACAGGACGCCCGACGAGCGGTGACGAGTCGGTGACGCTCTCTACCGGCGGCGCTTGTGGCGGTACAGGGCGGCGTCGGCCCGCCGCAGGAGCCCGTCGGCGCCCTCGCCCGGCCGGCTGAGGGCCACGCCCACGCTGACACCGAGGGGGTCGGGGGTGCGTCGCACGAGCCGGCCCGCCACCTGGCGGGCGGTGGGCAGGTCGGCGTCGGGCAGCAGGACGACGAACTCGTCGCCGCCGGTGCGCGCCAGGACGTCGCCGCGGCGCAGCGCGCCGAGCCAGGCGCCGCCGGTGGCGACGAGGAGCCGGTCGCCCGCGGCGTGGCCCTCGCGGTCGTTGACCGCCTTGAAGCCGTCGAGGTCGAGGGCGAGCAGCGCGAGCGGCCGGCCGCTGCGCTCGCTGCGGCCGAGCGCCGCGGCCAGGTGCTGGTCGAAGGCGCGCCGGTTCGGCAGGCGGGTGAGCGGGTCGGTGGCGGCGGCCGCCCGGACCTGCCGCACCAGCGCGCCCACCACGACCGCCGTGACCGCGATGCCGCCGAACAGCACGACCGTCGCGGGCACCACCCCGCCGGTGCCGGTGGAGCTCACGGCCGCCACGTGGACGACGGCCGCCCAGGTGACGTGCGCGGCCGCCGCGCGGGGCGCGAAGAACAACGCGGCGTAGAGCCCGACGAAGAAGTAGTAGGACGAGTAGGCCGCCGTGGGCGCGCCCCCGCCGCCGACCGCGGCCGCGGCGCCGATGAGCAGCGCCCCGAGGCCGACGAGGACGTGGCAGGAGGCGTCGGACAGCCGGCTGCGCAGGGCCAGGACGAGCGCGCCCGAGGCCAGCGCCGCGACCGCCACGCCGAGCACCGCGCCCCGGTCGAGGTCCCACCCCGGCAGGACGGCCGACGCCAGCGTGAGCAGCCCGCCGAGCAGGTAGAAGAGGGCGAGCGCCGTCGGGCCGGTGACGCCGCGGGCCAGGACGGGCGGCACCTGCGGGGCCGGCAGGCGCGTGACGACGAGGTCGGCCGGGGCGGGCGTGCGCGACGCCGGGACCCGCGGACGCGGACGACGCCCGTGCGGCTGCACGGGCTCGAGCGCGGGCGCCTCGCTCATGCCACCTCCCCCTCACGCCCTCTCGGCGGGTCCGGGCCGTTCCTGAAGGGAGGAACGGCCGTGCGTCGCCGAGCGTGCCCCAGGGGTACGACAGGCGCGCTTCAGAAGGCGGCGCGCAGCTCCCCGACGGGCTCCCCGCCGCCCAGCACCGGCGGCCGGGCGAGCCGGTCGAGCGCCGCGTCGTCGACGTCCGGGCCGAGCCCGAGCAGGCGCAGCGCCGCGACGACGGCCACCGGCGCCGCCCGCCACGCGCCGTCCTCGACCTTGAGGGCCACCGCGCCGCGCCCGGGCAGCGCCGCGACGTACACCCCCTCCGCGCCGTCCTTGGCCACCAGGCCCGGCACGGCGCGCACGAGCGCGGTGACCTCGCGACCGGTGCCGCCGAGCAGGTCCGGGTGCCGGCGGACGGCGTCGGCCACCCGCCGCTCCGGCGTGCCGGGCGCGGCCTCGACGAGCGCGAGGGCGCCGCGGGCGAGGCCGGGGAGCGTGAGCGCGTGCTGGGGCGCGCCGCACCCGTCGACCGCCACGTGCGCGACCGCCTCGCCGGCCAGCCGCTCGACCGCGGCCTGCAGCGCGCGCTGCACGGGCCAGGCCGGGTCGAGGTAGGTGGCCGGGTCCTGCCCGAGCGCCACGCAGGCCGCGAGCATCCCGGCGTGCTTGCCGGAGCAGTTCATGAGCACCCGCTGGCGCCCGCCGCCGGCGGCGAGCACCGCCTCGGCGGCCGCCTGACCGAGCGGCAGGTCCGGCGGGCACTGCAGCGCCGTCTCGTCGAGGCCCGCGGCGGCCAGCGTCGACCGGACGACGACCAGGTGCTGCGGCTCGCCGCTGTGCGAGGCGACCGCGAGCGCCAGCTGCGCGTCGTCCGGGTGCCAGCCGCAGTCCAGCAGGCCGACGGCCTGCAGCGGCTTGTTCGACGAGCGGGGCAGCACCGGCGCGTCCGGCGCACCGAGCGAGAGCCGCACGGCGCCGTCGGCGTCGAGCACGACGACGTGCCCGCGGTGCCGGCTCTCGACGAAGCCGGACCTCGACGCCTCGACGAGGACGGGCGGAGCGGCGTCCGGGCTCAGCCGGCGCCCAGGAGGGAGGAGACGTCGGCCTCGCCGTCGCGGTACCGGCGGGTGATCTCCGCGCTGCAGGCGTCCATGACGCGCTGGACCTCGCGGCGCTTGGCCGACAGCTTCTCCTCCTCGCCCACGAGGGCCTCGAGGGCGCGACGGAGCTCGTCGTCGCTGCGGCTGCTCACGTCGGTGAGGTCGACGTCGGCGACGAGGCGCTCGACGTAGCGGCGGTGCTCGTCGGCCCGGCTGGGCTCGAGGACGGCGTGCCGGCCCAGGCCGCGCGCGGGCGCCCGCCGCTCCTCGGCGAGGATGCTCGCGAGGCGGTCGAGGACCGTGCCGTCGCCCGCGCCGCCACGGCGCTCGAGGTCGGCGCGGACGATGTCGATGCGGCCCTGGACCATGCGGCGCAGGTACGACAGGTCGGTCTCCTCCTGCTCGGCCTCGGCGCGCAGGCCGCGCACCTGCGCGAGGCTCGCGGTGGACAGGCCGTCGAGGAAGTCCTCGGCGAGGACGCGGTCGATCCGGCGGTTGCCCGTGGGGGCACCGGCGGGACGGGTGGACGGCACCGCGCCGGCGGCGTCGCTGCCAGGGGCGACGGTCACGTCGGGCTCCTCTCGGGACCGCCGCGGCGCCGGGACGGCCGGGCGGAGAGCGCCATCGTTGCAGATCCGAGCGCCCGGCGGACGACCCGAGAGAGGTTCGCCCAGACGGCTCAACCGGCGGGCGTCCGGCGCCGAAGGGGACAGTGCGGACGCGTCGGGTGCTCCGCGGTCCGGGGATGCGACGAGGAGGTCGGCCGTGCTCAAGGGCGACCTCGCCGCCACCTCCCTCCCCGAGGTGCTGCGGTCGCTGGCCGAGGGCGTCGCCACCGGCTGCCTGCACGTCGTCGACCGCGCGCGACCCGACGGCGAGGACGAGGCGAAGCTCTACCTGCGCGGCGGCAGCGTCTACGCCGTCACCGTGCCGTCGTCGACGCCGCGCCCGACGCTCGGCGCCCGCCTGGTCACCAGCGGCGCGCTCGGCCCGGAGGCCCTCGCCGAGGCGCTCGAGGCGCAGCGCACCGAGCTGCAGGGCTGGCGGCTCGGCGAGCTGCTCGTGCACCTGGGCTACGTCGACCAGCCCGTCGTCGAGGCCTTCGTCGAGGAGCAGCTGCGCGAGGCCGTCACCGACCTGCTCGGCTGGACCACGGGCACGTGGCGCTTCCGCGTCAACCAGCGCACGCGCGAGGACGTCGCCCCTCCCGTCCCCGTCGACGAGCTCCTCGAGGTGGTCGAGCAGCGCCAGGCCGCCTGGCGCGCCATCGAGCCGGTCGTCCACGGGGCCGACGCCGTCCCGCTGCTCTCCGCCGCCGGCGGCGGCGACCCCGAGATGGTCGTCGACGGCGACGCCTGGTCGCTGCTGTGCAAGGTGGACGGCGTCCGCACCGTGGGCGAGCTCGCCCGCGACACCGGCCTGACGCTCTACGAGGCCGGGCACGTCGTGCACACGCTCGTCGCCGCCGGGCTGCTCGAGGTCGAGGCGCCCGAGCCGCTCGTGCCCGCCCCCGGCGAGGCCGGCGACGACCTGCTGACCGAGCCGGAGGTGCTCGAGGAGGTCGCGGAGGAGCTCGCCGAGGAGTTCGTGCCGGCCGCCATGGCCGCGCGGCTCGCCGACGCCCTGAGCGGCACCGGCGGCC
>DATMKB010000298.1:0-2908 GCA_035553635.1 Mycobacteriales bacterium | reverse complement strand
ACGCAGGCGCCGTGCGAGTCCAGCTCGACGAGCGGGATGCGCGGCGCGTTGAGCTGCTTGATGAAGCCCTCGAACGCCTGCGACACCGGGTGCCTCGCGAGGTACGGGCCGCCGAGGATGTCGTTGACGTTGTCGGACGTGACGGAGGTCGTGACGAGCTCCACGCCCGCCCTCGTGCCGGCGGGGACCCCCGGGACACCGGCCGGCACGTGCAGCGACGCCGCCCAGGTCGAGTGGATGTCGCCGGTGAGGGCGACGAGGTCGGCCGGCGCCGAGGCGGCCACGGCCAGCACCTCGGCCTGCTCGTACGGGTAGCCGTCCCAGGCGTCCTGGTTGCGGCCCACCGACGGGACCGGCGAGCCGGGCGGCGTGGGGACCTCGAGGTAGCCGAGCGCCCGCGTCTCGGGGGCGACCGGGTAGTTGACGGTCATCAGCTGCACGGACGTGCCGAGGAGCTTCCACTGCGACGGCCGGCTGAGCTCGCCGACGAGCCACTGCTTCTGCGCCGCACCGAGCATGCTGCGCGGCACCGCGAGCTCGGCGGCCGTCTGAGCCGGCGCGTCGCGGAAGGAGCGCAGGTCCGTCATGACGAGGTCCGCGAGCGTGCCGAACCGGAACGACCGGTAGAGCTGCACGTCGCCGCCCGGCAGCGGGGTCACGCGCACCGGCATCCACTCGAGGTAGGCCCGGAACGCCGCGGACTTGCGCACGGCGTAGGAGCCCTCGGCGTCGTCGTGGTTCTGGGCCCCGCCGCTCCACGAGTCGTTGGTGACCTCGTGGTCGTCGATGGTCGTGACGAAGGCGGCGCTCGCGTGCAGCGCCTGCAGGTCCGGGTCGGCCTTGTAGAGGGCGTGGCGGCGCCGGTAGTCCTCGAGCCGCACCGTCTCGCCGGCCGGGTCGAGCGGCCGCAGCCCGCCGTACTCGCCGTCGCCGTACTCGTAGAGGTAGTCGCCGACGTGCACCACGAGGTCGAGGTCGTCGCGCGCGGCGAGGTGGCGGTAGGCGGTGAAGTACCCCGCGGCGTAGTTGCTGCAGGACGCGAGCGCGAAGCGCAGCCGCGCCGGCGCGCTGTCGACCGCCGGCGCCGTCCGGCCGCGCCCGGTGCGCGAGACCTGGCCGAGCGCGCGGAAGCGGTACCAGTACGTCGTGGCGGGCGCCAGCCCGCGCACGTCGACCTTCACCGTGTGGTCGACGCCGGCGTCGGTGGTCGTGCGGCCCCGCTGCACCACCGCGCGCATCGCCGGGTCGGTGGCGACCTCCCACTCGACCGGCACGCGCCCGCCCCTGCCGCTGCCGGGGGCGGACCGCGGTGTCGGGGTCACGCGGGTCCACAGCAGCAGGCCGTCCGGCAGCGGGTCGCCCGACGCCACGCCGTACTGGAAGACCGCCCGGGGGTCGAGCCCGAGGCCCTCGGCGAAGGCGGCACCGGTCAGCACCTGCGAGGCGGCGGCGCCCGCACCGGCGGCGGCGGTGAGGCGGAGGAAGGAGCGGCGGTCGAGTCCCATGCGGCGGAGTCGAGCACGCACGGGGCGGCTCGCGCGGTCGTTCGCGACAACGTCGAGGAGGGACCGGGACAGGGCCTCCCGAGGCCGTCGTGCCGGACGTGTCGGACCTCGCCCGGAGCGCCCCGCCGTGCCGTCGCCGAGCGTGCTTGGCTGGTCACGTGCAGCGGGAGCGGTGGTCGGTCAGTGCGCTGTTCCTCACCAACGGCGCGCTGTTCGCGACCGTGCTGCCGCGGCTCCCGCAGGTCCGCGACGACCTCGGCCTGACCGACGGGCAGCTGGGCCTGGCGCTGCTCGGCGTCGGCCTCGGCGGGCTGGCCGGCAGCATCGCCACCCGCTGGCTGCTCCCCACCGTCGGCAGCCGGCGGCTGGCCCTCGGCGGGACGCTCGCGCTGGCGGCGTCGGTGCCGCTCGTGGCCGTGGCGCCGACGCAGGGCGTGCTGCTGCTCGTGCTCGTCGCCGTCGGGCTCGCCGACGCGCTCACCGACGTCGGCATGAACGTCTCGGGCGTCGAGGCGCAGCGCCGGCTCGGACGTCCCGTGCTCGGCTCGATGCACGCCGTCTGGAGCATCGGGGCGGTGCTCGGCGGCCTGGCCGGGACGGCGGCCGCCGCGCTGCGGGTGCCGCTGCTCGTGCACCTCGCCGTCGTCGCGGTGGCCTGCGCGGCGCTGTGCCTCGCGGTCCGGCCGGGCGTGCCCGACGCCGACGGCGCCGGCACCGGCGAGCGCACCGGCACCTCCCGCGTCTCCCCCGCCCTCGTGCTGCTGTGCGGCCTCGCCGTGCTGGCCGCGCTCGTCGAGGACGCACCCGCGAGCTGGAGCGCCATCTACCTCGTCGACCACACCGGCGCGGGGCCGGGCACCGCGGGCCTGGGCTACACCGCCTTCATGACGGCGATGGTGCTCGCCCGGCTCGTGTCCGACCGCGTCGTCGGGCGCTACGGGGCGGTGGCGGTGGTGCGCGCCGGCGGGCTCGCGGCCGGCACGGCGCTCGGCGCGGCCCTGCTGGTGGGCGGCGCGGTGCCGGCCGTGCTCGCCTTCGCCGTCGTGGGGCTGGGCGCGGCGGCGGTGTTCCCCGCCATGATCACCGCGGCGGGGGCGCTGCCCGGCCAGGGCGTCGCGTCCATGAACGCCGCGACGCGCGTCGGCTTCCTCGTCTCGCCGCCCGTGGTGGGGCGGGTGTCCGACGCCACGAGCCTGCCGCTCGCGCTCGGCGTGCTCGTGGTGCCCGCCGCCCTCGGCCTGGCCGTCGCGGCCGGTGCGGTGCGCACGCCCCGCTGAGCAGGACTTCGGCCGCCGACGCCGAACAGCACCGCCATGACGTCCCGCCGCCGGGTGCCGGCACCCCTCGCCCTGGTCCTCGTCTCCGGCGTGCTCGCCTCCGGCGCGCTCGCCACCACCTACGCC
>DATMKB010000297.1:0-6770 GCA_035553635.1 Mycobacteriales bacterium | reverse complement strand
CTTCTCGACCAGGAGCTCGCCGCCGCTGTGCAGCAGCGCGGCGGCCTCGGCGACGCTCGGCGTGCCGACGGCCTCCAGCGGGTGCTCGCTGGGGTTCGGCACCTCCACCTCCGCCAGCGCTGCCGCGGGGTGCGTGACGAGCCGCCAGCCGCGCTGGGCGCAGGCCTCGACCAGGCCGGCCTCGTCGGCCTTGGCGTCGACGGTGGCGACGGCGGCGACCGACAGGGGCGACAGTCCGGCGTCCGCGAGCACCCGGTCGACGAGGCCGAGGACCTCCTCCGCGGAGACCCCGCGCGACGCGCCGACGCCCAGCACCAGCGACGGCGGGCGCAGGACCGCCGAGCGCTGGTCGTCGCCGTCGACCACGCGGTCGGTGACGCGCAGGACGTGGTCGCCGGCGTCGCCGACGGGCAGCGGCGGGAGCGGCCACACGGCGTCGGCGTCGAGGCGCACGGGCTCGCCGTCGAGCAGCGCGCGCGACACCGCGGCGACGGCGCCCTCGACCGGCCAGCCGAGGGTGTCGAGGCCGGGCAGGCCGACGGCGTCGGTGGCGGTGGTGACGACCGGCGCGGCGCCGAGGACGTCGGCGACGCGGCGGGCGAGGTCGTTCGCGCCGCCGCCGTGGCCGCCGAGCAGCGCGACGGCGTGCCGCTGCGCCTCGTCGACGACGACCACGCCGGGGTCGGTCGCCTTGTCACCCAGCAGCGGTGCGACGAGGCGCACCACCGCTCCGGTGGCGAGGAAGCAGACGAGCGCGTCGCACTCGCGCCACGCGTCCGCGAGCTCGCGGACGTCGTAGGTGCGCACCTCCCCGAGCACGGAGAGGTCGGCAGCGGCGCGGCGACCGGCGGCGGTGGTGGTGACGAGGCCGATCACGTGAGGGCTCCGGAGACGACGAAGACGGGGTTGGTCGGGACGAGCCGGTGCCCGTCGCCGAGGGGCGCGAGGCGGGACGCCTCGAGCAGGACGGCGTCGGTGGCGTAGCCCTCGAGCGCCTGCAGCGCGGGGGCGACGCGCTCGAGCGTCGCCAGCGCGACCACCACCCGCGACGGCCGGCGCCGCACGACGGCGCGCAGGACGTCCAGGCCCCCTCCGCCGACGAAGACGGCGTCCGGGTCGGGCAGGCCGTCGAGCGCCTCGGGCGCACGGCCGTGCACCACCTGCACGTCGACGCCGTGCGCCGCGGCGTTCGCGCGCAGGTGCGCGACGTCGCCGCGCTCGACGGCGACCACCGCCGCGCCGAGCCGAGCGCACTCGACCGCGACCGAGCCGCTGCCGGCGCCGACGTCCCAGACGAGGTCGCCCAGCCGCGGGCCGAGCCGGGCGAGCACGAGCGCGCGCACCTCGGCCTTGGTGACCATGCCGTCGCGGTGGTCGAACGACGCCTCGGGCAGCGCCCAGCCGGCGGGCTGCGCCCGCCCCGCCAGCCAGCCCTTGTCGGGCGCGACCGCACGCTCCTCGTCGACGCAGACGACGACGTTGAGCGGGTCCCAGTCGTCGCGGGCGGCGGCCTCGGCGGGCGTGAGCCAGGTGGTGCGCTCGCCCTCCAGTCCGAGCCGCTCGCCGACCAGCAGCCGGCGGGGCACGCCGTCGATCGCGGCGCCGAGCTCGGCCGGGCCGGCCCCCTGCGAGGTGAGCACCGCGACCTTCGGGTGCGCGCGGCACGCGGCCACGGCGGGCCGGAGGTCGCGCCCGTGCGCCGACACCACGACGGCGTCGTCCCAGGGCAGGCGGGCGCGGGCGAAGGCCAGCGCGACGCTCGACAGCGCCGGAAGCACCTCGAGCTCGTCGGCGGGGACCCGCGCGCGCAGCAGCCGGAGCACGCCGAAGAACGACGGGTCGCCGGAGGCGAGCACGACGACGTCGCCGTCCGCCTCGACGACCGCGCGCAGCGCCTCGGCCGGGTCGTCGCGCAGCGCGACGGTCGGCACGCCGTCGGGCACCGCGACCTCGCGCAGGTGCCGGCGGCCGCCCATGACGAGCGACGCCCGCTCCATGCGCTCGCGCGCGACCTGCGGCAGCGGACCGCCGTCGAGGCCCACGACGGTGATCACACGACCCACGACGGCTCCGTCGCCGCGACGGCGCGGGCGCCCTGCGGGTCGACCATCGCCACGCGCGCCGGCAGCCCGGCGAAGCGGGTGAGCACCTCGGCGACGCGCGCGCACAGCCGGTCGCCGCACGGCCGCAGGACGCCCGCGGCCTCCCACAGCTCGTACGCGTGCCGCGCGGTGTTCGCGCCGCGGACCGCCTCCACGAGCGACGGCTCGACCTCCGCGGTGATCTCGGCCAGCACCGACACGTCGACCCGGCTGCGCGTGTAGTGCGTCATGAGCACGCCGCTCGCGAGCTTGGTGAGCTTGCCGGCCATGCCGACGAAGACGACGTCGCGCAGGCCCTTGTCGGCGGCCTGGCGCAGCGCGGCGCCGGTGAAGTCGCCGACCTCGACGAAGCACACCTCCGGCAGCTGCGGCAGCAGCCGCTGCGCCGCCTTCTCGGTGCGGCCACCGGTGGCGAGCACGAGCGTCGGCTCGCCCTGCGCGGCCATGACGTCGACGGCCTGCACCACCGACGCTCGCCACGACGCCGTCGAGAACGGGCGGACGATGCCGGTGGTGCCGAGGATCGAGATGCCGCCGAGGATGCCGAGCCGGGCGTTCGTGGTCTTCTTCGCCCGCTGCTCGCCGTCAGGCACGCTGACGACCACGCGCACGCCGCGCACCGCGAGGTCGACCACCTCGCCGACGTTGTCGCGGATCATCTGCCGCGGCACCGGGTTGATGGCCGGCCCGCCGACCTCCAGGCCGAGCCCGGGCTTGGTCACCACGCCGACGCCGACACCGCCCTCGAGCACGAGCCCCGGCTCGGGGTGCCACCGCACGGTGGCGGTCAGGTGCGCGCCGTGCGTGACGTCGGGGTCGTCGCCGGCGTCCTTGACCACCACCGCCTCGGCGCGCGCCTCCTCGACGTCGCAGCGCTCGACCGCGAACTGCACGCGCCGGCCGGCCGGCAGCACGACCTCGACCACGTCCTGCGGGCGCTGCGTGAGCAGCGCGGCCGTGGCGGCGCGGGCGGCGGCGGAGGCGCAGGTGCCCGTCGTCCAGCCCGTGCGGAGCGGGCCCGTGCGCACCTTCGCGGTGCGCGGCAGGTCCGGCTCCCGCAGCTCGGGGTCAGGCACGGGCGGCCTTGAGGGCGCGCCGCGCCTCCTGCGACTCGACCTTGCGGTGCTCGTGGAAGTGCCCGGGGTGGTACAGGTGCGAGCGGGTGCCGGCGCTCGCCAGCGCCGGGCCGACGAGCACGAGCGTGTGCTTGTACAGCTTGTGCTCCTTGACCCGCTCGGCGAGCTCGCCGAGGCGGCACTCGAAGAGCAGCTCGTCGGGCCACGTGGCGGCGTACGCCACGACGCACGGGGTGTCCTCGTCGTACGCGCCGGCGAGCAGCTCGTCCTGCAGCTGCTTCGTGCGCGCCGCGGAGAGGAACAGCGCCATCGTGGTGCCGTGCTGCGCGAACGCGCGCACCGTCTCGCGCGGCGGCATCGGGGTCTTGCCGCCCTCGAGGCGCGTGAGCACGACGGACTGCGCGACCTCCGGCACGGTGAGCTCGCGCTGCACCAGCGCGGCCACCGCGGTGAACGACGAGACGCCCGGCACCACCTCGACCTCGAGGCCGAGCACCCGGCACAGCTCCACCTGCTCCTGCGTGCCGCCCCACAGCGCCGGGTCGCCGGAGTGGATGCGCGCGACGCGCAGGCCCTCGGCGGCGGCGCGCTCGTAGTGGCCGCGGATGCCCTCGAGCGAGTGCTCGGCGCTGTTCACGACGAGCGCGCCCTCGCGCACGTGCTGCAGCACGTCCTCGTGCACGAGCGACGCCGCCCAGATGACGACGTCGGCGTCGGCGATGCGCTGCGCCCCGCGCAGGGTCAGCAGGTCGGCGGCGCCCGGGCCGGCGCCGACGAAGCTCACGTGGCCGGTCACAGCTTGCCTCCGCGGGTGGTGCGCCGCGCAGGGACGAGCACGGTCGACAGGTAGGGGGCCTCGCCCTCGACGGCGGCGGCGGGACCCACCTGCTCGTCGGCGAGGCCGAGCGCGGCGCCGAAGACGGCGTCGCCGTCGCGGCCGTGCCGGCGCAGGACGTCGAGCACCTCGGGCATGCGCCGTCCGCCCTTGTAGGCGACCACGGTGTCGAAGTGCTGCAGCGCCTCCTCGAAGGCCGGCACGCCGGCGGTGAGCGGCAGCAGCGCGAGCGACTCGGTGCCCTCGCACAGCACCGTGCCGCTGCGCGCGGCGAGGTCCTGCATCGCCGTGATGCCGGGGACGGTGCTCACCTCGACGTCCGGCACGCGCTCGCGCACGGCGTCGGCGAGGTAGGTGAAGGTGCTGTAGACGTTCGGGTCGCCGATGGTGGCGAACGCGACCGTGCCGCCGGTCTCGCGCAGCAGCCGGGCGACCTCGTCGGCCGCGGCCTCCCACGCGGTGCGCCGCGCCTCGGTGACGCCACCGCGGTCGTCGAGGGCGAACAGCAGGCGCTGCAGGCGGTCGTGCGCGACGTTCGCGCGCACCGTGTGCTCCGCCCGGCCCTGCTCGGCGAGGTCCATGACCGGCACCACGACGACGCCGGCGGCCTCCAGCACGCGCACGGCCTTGACCGTGACGAGCTCCGGGTCGCCCGGCCCGACGCCGACGCCGACGAGCGCGCTCACGCCGGCACCGCCTGCCGCGCGGCGGCGTCGACGAAGGCCGCGGCGGCCTCGGGCGTGCCCGCCCAGTGCACGTGCAGGTAGCTGGCGACGACGCCGTCCTGCCGGAAGCCCTCCGGGCCGCCGTCGAGCGTCCAGGCCGGCACCTCGCCGGCGCGCGGCGCCACCACCGTGCGGTGGTGCTCGTGCCCGCGGACGCCGTCGGCGGTCTCGCGGTAGCCCATCACCAGCCGCTCCCCCATGCGCGCGTGCGCCGGGAGCACCCCGCACATCGCCGCGCCGTCGAGGTCCTCGCACAGGTACAGCAGCCCGGCGCACTCGGCGTGCACGGGCGCGCCCGACAGCGCGAGCGCGCGGACGTCGGCCCGCAGCGCCTCGTTGGCCGACAGCTGCGCGGCGTAGACCTCGGGGAAGCCGCCGCCGAGCACGAGCCCCGCGGTGCCGTCGGGCAGGTGCGGGTCGCGCAGCGGGTCGACGACGACGACCTCCGCGCCGGCCGCCTCGAGCAGCTCGACGGTCTCCGCGTACGAGAACGTGAACGCCGCTCCCCCGGCCACCGCGACGCGCGGCCGCGCGCTGCGCTCGACGACCGGCGGCGACCACGGCTGCGCGCCGAGCGGCGGGGCCGACCGGGCGAGCGCGAGCAGCGCGTCGACGTCGAGCGACCGCTCGCAGACCTCGCCGAGGCGGCGGACCGTGGCGACGGCGTCGGGCGCCCGCTCGGCCGCCGGCACCAGGCCCAGGTGGCGGCTCGGCGTCACCACGCCGGCGTCGCGGCGCAGGACGCCGAGCACCGGCGCGACGCCGTCGAGGGCCTCGCGCAGCAGGGCCTCGTGCCGGTCGCTGCCGACCCGGTTGAGCACCACGCCGCCGAGCCGCACCCGCGGGTCGAACGCGGCGAACCCGGTGACCAGGGCGGCGACCGACCGGCTCTGTGCGGCGGCGTCGACGACGAGCACCACCGGCGCCTCCAGCAGCCGGGCGACGTGCGCGGTGGAGCCCTCGTCGGTGGCGCCGCGGCCGTCGAACAGGCCCATGGCCCCCTCGACGACGGCGACGTCGGCGCCGCGCGCGCCGTGCAGCAGCAGCGGCGCGATGCGCTCCTCGCCGACGAGCACGGGGTCGAGGTTGCGGCCCGGGCGGCCGGTGGCCAGCGCGTGGTACCCGGGGTCGATGTAGTCGGGCCCGGTCTTGTGCGGCGAGACCTCGAGCCCGCGGGCGCGCAGGGCGGCCATCAGCCCGGTGGCGACCGTCGTCTTGCCGGCGCCCGACGACGGCGCCGCGACGACGAGCCGCGCTACCACTCGATCCCCCGCTGGCCCTTCTGGCCGGCGTCCATCGGGTGCTTGACCTTCGTCGTCTCCATGACGAGGTCGGCGGCCTCGACCAGGCGCGGGTCGGCGTCGCGGCCGGTGATGACGACGTGCTGCTGGCCGGGGCGGTCGCGCAGCGTCGCGACCACCTCGTCGACGTCGACCCAGCCCCACTTCAGCGGGTAGGTGAACTCGTCGAGGACGTAGAAGCGGTAGGTCTCGGCGGCGAGGTCGCGCTGCACCTGCCGCCAGCCCTCGAGGGCGTTGGCGGCGTGGTCGTCGTCGGTGCCCTGCTTGCGGGTCCAGGACCAGCCCTCACCCATCTTGTGCCAGGCGACCGTGCCGCCCCGACCGCTCTCGCCGAGCACCGTCAGGGCATGCTCCTCGCCGACCTTCCACTTCGCGCTCTTGACGAACTGGAAGACCCCGATCGGCCAGCCCTGGTTCCACGCGCGCAGGGCGAGGCCGAAGGCGGCGGTGCTCTTGCCCTTCATCTCGCCGGTGTGCACGACCAGCAGCGGCCGGTTGCGGCGCTGGCGGGTGGTGAGGCCGTCGTCGGGGACGGACGCGGGCTGGCCCTGCGGCATCAGGCGGCCCTCCTGCCGGAGCGGGCGACGGCGGTGAGCGACTCGGCCGACAGCTCGTCGAGCCGCAGCGCGACGCCGTCGAGGGAGGCGGCGAGCTCGCCGGCGAGGCCGAGGCGCACCGGCCCGCTCTCGCAGTCGACGACGACGCAGGCGGCGCCGGTGCGCGCGAGGTGC
>DATMKB010000296.1:0-4278 GCA_035553635.1 Mycobacteriales bacterium | reverse complement strand
CCGCGTCATCGTCGAGCGCGAGCGGGCCCGCATGCGCTTCGTGCAGGCGGAGTACTGGGACGTCGAGGGCTCCTTCACCAAGCAGGCCGAGGGCTTCAGCGCGACGCTCGTGGCGCTCGACGGCCGGCGGCTGGCCACCGGCGCGAGCTTCGAGCAGGAGACCGGCCAGCTCAAGGCCGGCCTCGACGTCGTCCGGCTCGACGAGGCGAGCGCCCGCAGCCTCGCGGACGCGCTCGCCGACCGGCCCTTCGCCGTCCGGTCGGTCGAGGACAAGCCGTACACGCGCAAGCCCTACGCGCCGTTCATGACCTCGACCCTGCAGCAGGAGGCCGGACGCAAGCTGCGCTTCTCCGCGCAGCGCACGATGCAGACCGCGCAGCGGCTGTACGAGAACGGCTACATCACCTACATGCGCACCGACAGCAGCAACCTGTCGGAGACGGCGGTGCAGGCCGCCCGTCAGCAGGCGCGCGACCTGTACGGCCCCGAGTACGTGCCGGAGCAGCCGCGGCGCTACGCCGGCAAGGTCAAGAACGCGCAGGAGGCGCACGAGGCCATCCGCCCCGCCGGCGACGTCTTCCGCACCCCCGGCGAGCTGGCCCGCGAGCTGTCCGGCGACGAGCTGCGCCTGTACGACCTCATCTGGAAGCGCACCGTCGCCTCCCAGATGGCCGACGCCCGCGGGGTCACCGCGAGCGTCCGGCTGGGCGCCACCACCGCCGACGGCACCGACGCCGAGTTCTCCGCCTCCGGCCGCACCATCACCTTCCCCGGCTTCCTCGCCGCCTACGTCGAGGACACCGACGACGAGACCGAGGGCAAGGACGACGCCGAGCGCCGGCTGCCCCGCGTCGCGGTGGGCGACGCCCTCGGCGTCGACGCGCTCGACCCCACGGGTCACACGACGAGCCCGCCCGCGCGCTACACCGAGGCCTCCCTCGTCAAGCGGCTCGAGGAGCTCGGCATCGGCCGGCCGTCCACCTACGCCTCGATCATCGAGACGATCCAGGACCGCGGCTACGTCTGGAAGAAGGGCACCGCGCTGGTGCCCACCTGGCTCGCCTTCTCGGTCATCTCGCTCATGGAGCGGTACTTCTCGCGGCTGGTGGAGTACGAGTTCACCGCCTCCCTCGAGGACGACCTCGACGCCGTCGCCGCCGGCCAGCGGCGCAGCGTCGACTGGCTCACCGCCTTCTACTTCGGCGGCGACACCGGCAAGCAGGGCGGCCTGGCCTCGCTCGGCGGGCTCAAGAAGCTCATCAGCGACAACATCGAGGCCATCGACCCCCGCGACATCGGGACGATCCCGGTCGGCCGGGTGGAGGCGCCCAACGAGGCCGGCGTCGAGCCCGGCACCGAGGTGGTCGTCCGGGTCGGGCGCTACGGGCCGTACCTCACTGCGGGCGAGCAGAAGGCGTCCGTCCCCGACGACCTCGCGCCCGACGAGCTCACCGTCGACAAGGCGCTCGAGCTGCTCGCGGCGCCGTCGGGCGACCGCGAGCTCGGCACCGACCCGGCCACCGGGCACGCGATCGTCGCCAAGGCCGGCCGCTACGGGCCGTACGTCACCGAGGTGCTCCCCGACGGCGTCAAGGACAAGCCGCGCACGGCGTCGCTGTTCAAGTCCATGACGCTCGACAGCGTCACGCTCGACGACGCCCTGGTGCTCCTCACGCTGCCGCGCGTGCTCGGCGAGGCGCCCGGCGCGGACGGCAAGCCGGAGCCGGTGACGGCGCAGAACGGCCGCTACGGCCCGTACGTCAGCCAGGGCAAGGAGAGCCGGAGCCTCGACAGCGAGGAGCGGCTGCTCGAGATCACCCTCGAGGAGGCGCTGGCGCTGCTGGCCCAGCCCAAGCAGTACGGGCGCCGCCGCGCCGAGCCGCAGCCGCCGCTCAAGGAGCTCGGCAACGACCCCGCCACCGGCAAGCCGATGGTGGTCAAGGACGGCCGGTTCGGCCCGTACGTCACCGACGGCGAGACGAACGCCTCCCTGCGCAAGGGCGACGCCGTCGAGTCGCTCACCGACGAGCGCGCCGCCGAGCTGCTCGCCGACCGCCGCGCCCGCGGCCCGGCGCCCAAGAAGAAGGCCGCCGCGCGCAAGGCGCCGGCCAAGAAGGCGCCGGCCAAGAAGGCCGCCGCGAAGAAGGCCGCGCCGAAGAGGGCCTGACGGCGCCCGGCCCGGGGCGCCGCTCCCCGTAGGCTCGGCCCGTGAGCAGCCCGCCGCCGCCGGTCGGCCCGTCGGGGCCCCCGCACCCCGGTGAGGCGGCGCCCGGCCCCGGCGCGCACGGCGTCCGCGGCGTCCTGCAGATCACCGTCTTCCGCCGGCTCTACGTCGCGCTGGCGATGTCGAGCATGGGCGACTGGCTCGGGTTCCTCGCCACGACGGCGCTCGCCGCGCAGCTCATGGACACCTTCGCCGGCAAGGCCTACGCCACCGGCGGCGTCCTCGTCTTCCGCCTGCTGCCGGCGGTGCTCTTCGGCCCGCTCGCCGGCGCCTTCGCCGACCGGTGGGACCGCCGCACCACGATGGTGGTCTGCGACCTGCTGCGCTTCGCGCTGTTCCTGTCGATCCCGCTCGTCGGCGTCTGGTCCGGCGGCGGCACCCCCGCGCTGGTGTGGCTGCTGGCGGCGTCGTTCCTCATCGAGACGGTCAGCCTGTTCTGGATCCCCGCCAAGGAGGCGTCGGTCCCGAACATCGTCCCGCGCGAGCGGCTGGAGTCGGCGAACCAGCTGACGCTCGTGGCCACCTACGGCTCGGCGCCCGTCGCGGCGGCCGTCTTCGCGGTGCTGTCGCTCGTCTCGGGCGCGCTGGGCAACCAGGTGGGCTACTTCGCCACCGGGCCGGTCGACCTCGCGCTCTACGTCAACGCCGCGACGTTCCTGTTCGCCGCCGCCACGGTGTACCGGCTGCGCGACCTGCCGAGCCCGAGCCGGCGCGACCGCGAGGCCGGGGTCCCGACGCCGTCGGTGGTCGCCAGCCTGCGCGAGGGCTTCGGCTTCATGGGCCGCACCCCGCTCACCCGCGGGCTGCTCGTCGGCATGCTCGGGGCGCTCGCGGCCGGCGGCGCGATCATCGCGCTGGGACGCCTGTTCGCCGAGACGGTGCTCGGCGGCGGCGACGCCGCCTACGGCCTGCTGTTCGGCGCGATGTTCCTCGGCATCGCCCTCGGCGTCGCGCTCGGGCCGCGGGCCCTCGGCGACCTCTCGCGGCGGCGCGCGTTCGGCCCGTCGATCGTCGGCGCGGGCGCGTCGCTGGTGGTCATGTCGCTCGTGCCCGTGCTCGCCGTGGCGGCGCTCGCGACGGTCGCCGTCGGGTTCTTCGCCGGCATCGCCTACGTCGTCGGCATCACCCTGCTCGGCCTCGAGGTCGACGACGCCCTGCGCGGCCGCATGTTCGGCCTCGTCCAGTCGCTCATGCGCATCGACCTGCTGCTCGTGACGGCGTCGGCGCCCTTCGTCGCGGGAGCCGTCGACCAGCGGCAGTTCGCCGTCGGGCCGCTCGACGTCGACCTCAACGGCGTCTCGGTGGTGCTCCTGCTCGGCGGGGTGCTCGGCGTCGTGGTCGGCGTCGTCTCGCACCGGCAGATGGACGACCGGCGCGGCGTGCCGCTGCGCGCGGACCTGCTCGCCCTGCTGCGCCGCTCGCCGCACGTCTCCGGGCTGCCGGGCCGCTTCGTCGCGCTGGAGGGCGGCGAGGGCGCCGGCAAGAGCACCCAGCTGGCGCTGCTCGCCGACTGGCTGCGCGCGCAGGGCCACGAGGTGGTCGTGACGCGCGAGCCGGGGGCCACCCCCGCCGGCGGCCGCATCCGGCAGGTGCTGCTCGACCCGGAGACCGGCCGGCTGGCGCCCCGCGCCGAGGCGCTGCTCTACGCGGCCGACCGCGCGCAGCACGTCGCGGAGGTGGTGCGGCCGGCCCTGGCCCGCGGCTGCGTCGTGCTCACCGACCGCTACGTCGACAGCTCGCTCGCCTACCAGGGGGCCGGGCGCGAGCTCGAGCGCGACGACGTCGCGCGCCTCTCCCGCTGGGCCACCGAGGGCCTCGTGCCCGACCTCGTCGTGCTGCTCGACGTCGACCCGGCCGTGGGCCTGGCCCGCGCCACCGCGGGTCACGGGCCCGACCGCATCGAGGCGGAGTCGCTGGCCTTCCACCAGCGGGTCCGCTCGGGCTTCCTCGCGCTGGCCGCGAAGGCCCCGGAGCGCTACCTCGTCCTGGACGCCGACCGCCCCGCCGAGCAGGTGCACGCCGACGTCCGCGAGCGCCTGGCGCCGCTGCTGACC